>JAKPMW010000024.1 GCA_029548715.1 Spirochaetota bacterium
TCAAGGGCACGCATCTCCTGATGGAGCCGCTTGCGTTCCTCGGCCTGATCAATCAGGCTGAAAACGGTATCCTTATCGATCAGGGTCCGGTCCATATACCCCTTGACCATCCCCATCTCATCGAAAAGAACCACGAAAGAATTTTCCTGCTGAACATAGAGGATCTTTTCGAGGAAGGCGGTGAAGTCAATCCCCGTCCCGACCACCCCGTACAGCCTGCCCTGTCTGCGCACCGGAACGTTGACCCAAAACACGGTCCGTCTCTGCACGGGATCATAGTCAATATCGATCATGAAACGCCCCGGTGCCGTCAGTGCCCTGAAATACCAGACATCGGACGGATCATCGCGGTTGATCCGGCTGATCAGGGTATTCGTCAGGTAATAGTTGCGCGAGCTCTCTATGACCGCATAGACTCCGGGATTGTTTTCGAGATAGCGGCTGAACGTGTCAAAGGTCTGGAAAGCCAGTTCGCGATAGAGATGATTGTGTTCGTCCCCGAGCCAGCGTGCAACAACTTCGGAATCGGCAAGCTGGAAACATGCGTTAAGGTCACGCTGCATGCGCAACGTAATCCGTATCCTGGCGTTTTCGGCGTAGGTCGAACCGAAGCGGACGGCAAAATCCTGCCGCAGACTTGAGGTGATCAGGTAGACGACAATGAAGGTCAGTATCATTGCCACGGCGAAAGCGGCTACAACACTGATGCTGTAGGCAGTACGCAGGCTGTTGGTCTTCAACGAAACCCTACCTCTCCTGGATGGCACCGCTCGCACGGAACACCAGTTGCCATTGCACCATAGCGGGGTACGCATTGTCAAGCCCTGAAAATGTGAGTATCCTTCAGCCAAGAAAACTGTGGAGCACTCAATGACCGGGAAACGCCCCAATATCGTCCGCCGCCTGTACAACTGGGTTTTGCACTGGGCGGAGACCCCCTATGGGACCCCTGCCCTGGCTGTCAACTCTTTTGCCGAATCCTCATTCTTCCCCATTCCTCCCGACGTACTCCTGATCGCCCTTGATCTGGGCAAGCCGAAGCGGGCCTGGTGGTACGCCTTCGTCTGCACCGTGGCATCAGTGCTGGGCGGAATCGCCGGGTATTACATCGGGTATGCCCTCTGGGCCAGCGTCGGCAAGCCAATTGTCGAATTTTACAATGCCCAGGCCATTTTCGACAGCCTGTTTACCACGTTTGCGGAATACAGCTTCTGGGCCGTCCTGGTCGCGGCCATCACCCCGATTCCCTACAAGATCTTCACCATCACCGCCGGTGTGGTTGCCGCAAACGCCTTTGGCGCAGGGAGCTTTGTCCCTGACGCGGCCGGTGTTCTGGCAAGTGCGCAGCCCGGCGAAACCATGCTCGGCGGGCATACAGCCTACTTCATGACGTTTATCACCGCTTCCATAATCGGAAGGTCCATTCGCTTTTTCGGGGTTTCGGCCCTGATCTTCTTTTTCGGCGAACGGATCAAGAGCTTTATCGACAAGTACTTCAACCTGCTCTCGATCGCCTTCGTCGTCCTTCTTGCGGCCGGTTTTTACCTGATCAGCAAAGTCGCCTGACAGGACATGCCGGGCCTGACTGCTGCCGTTTCGGGCCGGGGATTCACTCCCGCCCGACGGCAGGCTGTCCAACGCTCAGACAGACAATGCATACATCGTCTTCGAAATGCCCGGCTCCGTGAAAGCGGACCAGATCCCCGGCAAGGGCCGAAACGATCTCCCCGGCCGGCTCGTGCCTGTGCAGCATGAGG
>JAKPMW010000034.1 GCA_029548715.1 Spirochaetota bacterium
TTGATTTTATGATTCTTATATAGTATTTTATTTATATATAAATCCCCCAAGGAGACGACCATGGCAACCAATATGACCAAAGATATGTTTATCAAGGACGTGTTTGACTACGAAAACAAGAAGGAATGGGAGTTTCAGGGCGAGCTGCCCTGCGTGATCGACTTTTATGCCGACTGGTGCGGGCCCTGCAAGATGATCGCCCCCGTCATCGAGGAGCTCTCGAAGGAATACGCAGGCAAGGTCAATTTTTACAAGGTCAATACCGAAAGCGAGATGGAGCTGTCCGGAGTATTCGGCATCCAGAGCATTCCCAGCCTGCTCTTCGTCCCCAAAACCGGCAAGCCCCAGATGTCGGCGGGTGCCCTGCCCAAGGACGCCCTCAAAAAGGTGATCGAGCAGGAATTGCTCGCGCCGGTCTGAGGCCAGACCCCCGCTTTGGCACAAGACACCCGGTCCCTGCGGCCGGGTGTTGTCCTGTCCGGACAAAGGGCCCTGCCCCCCTCGCCTCCTTACGTCGGCGCAGGGAGCCAGCGGGCATAGATTCCGCAGGGCAGGACCAGGCCGGACTCGGACGCAAGCCCGATTTCGCCGCACTCACTCCGCCCCCCGCTTCCGATGATGGTCTGCAAGAGGTTGGCATAGACCGTGGCCGGATAGCCCGCGGTGTACCCGTTGATCTGGACAAAGAGCGGGTTTGCCGAGAGCACATCCCGGCAGGCGACAAGGAGTTCGGGCAGGTCACGACCGATCTTCCAGGTCTCCCCCTGGCTGCCCCGTCCGTAGGAGGGTGGGTCCATGATGATGGCGTCGTAGCGTCGTCCGCGGCGTGCTTCGCGCCGGACAAAGGCGGTCACGTCGTCCACAATCAGGCGCAGTGGTTTGTCCCGGAGTCCGTTGATCTCGAGGTTCCGCTCGGCCCAGCGCACCATCCCCCTGGCCGCATCGACATGACAGACCTCGGCACCGGCGGCGATGCAGGCCACCGTCGCCGCCCCGGTATAGGCAAAAAGATTGAGGATGGAGACCGGTCGCCCGGCCTGCCTGATCGCATGCTGCAGCCAGTCCCAGTTGACCGCCTGTTCGGGAAAGAGTCCGGTATGTTTGAAGTCCGTCGGCCGGACCAAAAACGTCAGATCGCGATAGCGGATCTCCCATTCGGCCGGAAGCCGTGCCCGCCATTCCCAGTGTCCGCCACCCTCCCCGCTGCGCTGATACCAGCCGTGAGCCGCCGCCCATTTTTCGGGTGCGGACTTGGGCCAGATGGCCTGCGGATCAGGGCGGGCCAAAAGCCATTCGCCCCAGAGTTCGAGCTTTTCGCCATCACCGCTGTCAACCAGGCGGTATTCTGTCCAGTGCTGTGCCGTCTTCATAGACCATCCTTGCACCGGAAATATACCTATCTTTGAAGGGATACACGCAACGCCCCGGAGGCATTCATGCGCAAGCAGACCATCATTCCCCTGGCAGCGGCCATAGTCTGGATCGTGGGCCTGGCCTTTGTCTTCCAGGCTGACCTGGCCGGCGAGATCTCGGACGGGGCACCCGTCGTTTTTTCGGGCACCGACCGGGCCTTGGCGATTGCCATCGACAGCGGAACCTGGCGCTCTGAAGTCCCTCCTCCCGAAATCGGCTCGTGGAATGAGCCCCTCCTCCGCAGCCGGTTGCGTGCCCGCGTCCCCGAACTCTTCCCCCCTGACAGGATGTCCTGGGTGCATGCGACCCACAGCGGATCCAGTGCCGAACACAACGTGCGCTCGGGCCTGCTCTACCTCCAGTTCCAGTATTCCTCGGCCGGCATCAGCGCCAGTGCGGCCACAAATATCCTCACCCGCCTGGGCCAGGCGTACATTGACGAACTGGCCACCGGGGGAATCCAGGCTACAACAACGGGGGCACCTGTCATGCGGGACGCGGACATGCGCCCGCTGTACCTTGCCCTCATGCTGGTCAAGTCGCTGGCCGCCGCCCTGGCCTGTCTGACCCTGATCGGCTTTTTGCTCTGGATTGACCGGAC
>JAKPMW010000037.1 GCA_029548715.1 Spirochaetota bacterium
CAGATTAATGTCCTTGATCTCGAATTCCATCTCTTTTTTCCTTTAATATGTATGTATGATGCCTGGCAAATCCCGCCCCCAGTGTGGCGGTTTTTGGTGAACAGCCTCAAGTCCTAAAGATAGCGAATCATCCGGCTGAATTTAAGTAGATCGACAGCGCTCCCCGACGCAGGATGCAAGCATGGTTTCACAATACAGTGATCGCACTCCGGGAGTCGCATGACAAAACCGTGATATGGCAGCAGCGTATCCCGGACTGTTCCCCTAAAAATCAGTCTGCCAAAAGAGCGTCTTTCAATTCGACAAGATCGTGCACAATCCGCATGCGTGGATGGGCAAACATCGGCTCGTGCTGGCTGGCGCGCTGGCGGACCCAGTACGCGTCGATCCCCGCCAAAAGCGGCCCCTCGGCGTCCTTGGTAAAATCGTCGCCGGCCATGCAGGCTTCGTCAGGGCGCGCGCCGAGCTTGGAGAGGGCCAGGGTAAAGGGCCAGGGATGGGGCTTTTCGCGCCCGGCCTCCTCGCTCGTGACGAGGGTATCGATCAATGAGCCGATCCCCAGGCGCTCGATCTTGCGGTACTGGATCTCGACCGTCATGTCGGTCACCAGGCAGATCCCGGCAGGGCGGACCGCACGCAACAGCTCGCACGCTCCGGGAAAGGGTTCCATCCGCGCCAAAAATGCCTCCCAAAACAATCCGAGCATGGTATCGGCATGGCCAAAGACCTTGAGACCCAAAAGCTCAGCCAGGCGCTGGTAATAGAGGAGCCGGTTGTGCGAGGCTGCCGTCCCGGCCAGCGCCACGTGATTGCGCCGCTTGGCCTCGCGGTAGACCGGTTCGAGCTCGGCCCGCGTCCTCCCGGTCACGCCCTCAAGCCAGGGAAAAACGGCGTCGTTGCCTGCGGCATAACAGGCATTGTAATCATACAAAGTATTGTCCAGATCGAGGAGGACGGCGCGATAGCGCATGCAGGACTCCTTTGTTTGGTGAACAGCGTAAGGCCTCCCTCTGACTCGTCATCCAGCGCAGAGGAGAGCAGGCCATCAAGCGCACAAGCCCATGAGGAGCGGCTCATCCCCGGTGCCGGCGATACCAGTCAACCGTGCGGGCCAAACCGTCATCAAAATCGGTCTCGGCCTCAAACCCGAAGAGCTCACGCGCCCGGCTGACATCGAGACAACGCCGGGGCTGGCCATTGGGCTTTGTGCTGTCCCATTCGATCCGCCCGGCAAAGCCGGCCGCGGCCGCGATCTTGCTCACCAGATCGCGGATGGTGATCTCCATGCCCGAACCGAGATTGACCGGTTCGCTCCCGTCGTAGAGGGCGGTCGCCAGCACGATCCCCCGGGCAGCGTCATCAACGTAGAGAAACTCGCGGCTGGCGCTCCCATCGCCCCAGACCGTGATCGAATCGGCCCCGCTCTCGACCGCATCCACACATTTTTTGATCAGGGCAGGGATGACATGCGAACTTTCAGGCTTGAAATTGTCGCCGGGTCCATAGAGATTGACGGGCAGGAGGTAGATGACGTTTGTTCCATACTGCTGACGGTAGGCCTGGGCCTGAACGAGGAGCATTTTCTTGGCCAGGCCGTAGGGTGCGTTGGTCTCCTCGGGATAGCCATTCCAGATCTCGTCCTCCTTGAAGGGAACAGGCGTAAACTTGGGATAGGCGCAGATCGTTCCGGTAGCGACGATCTTTTCGATCCCGTATTGCCGCCCCTCCTCGATGAGCTGGACACCCATCATCAGGTTGTCGTAAAAGTACTTTCCGGGATTGGCCTGGTTGGCCCCGATCCCCCCGACAACAGCCGCCAGATGGATCACAATCTCCGGGGCGAGGTCGCGGTACATCCGGACCACGTCCTCATGCCGGACAAGGTCATAGTCGGCATGACGCACAACAGAGACCTCGGCTCCCGCGGCGAAGAGCTGGCGCACCAGCACCTGGCCCAAAAATCCGCCCCCCCCGGTGACCGCGATCCGTTTTCCGGCCAGCCTGTCAAGAGTTGTCTCACCATCGGTCGCTCGCACAAAAATCCTCCAGATCGGCATGGGTCTGCCTGCGCAGGCGCCGGCTGGATCAAAGATACTTCATGCGGGGCGATACAGGATAGGCGTCGAAAGGGGCGGTTCGCGAACCGCCCCTTCAATCATCTCTGCACACCCTCGCGAGTACAACGGCTGAGATATCCGGAGATTCTCTGTCTTTAGCAAACTGGTACAAGTCATATCAGCCACGCCTCCCGCATTCTTTCCCCTGCGGGGGCTTCGCCCGCAATAGTATGTTTTGAGAGCAACAACACACGCAAGGAGTGGCGGATGATTCGAGTCCTGTTCGTCAGCATGTTGATCATGGTATCCGGGTCACTGCCCGCCCAGACAAGCCAGCCGGAGACTCCTCAATCAGTCCCGAGTGCGCCGGCCGACACCACGCGTCCGGCAGCCGGAACCAATGCCCTGGCCCTGCAAAAAGCATCCGCACCTCAAGCCGGTGGCTACACCCTCTCGCACTACTTCAGCCTGGGCGGCATCTTCATGTACCCGCTCCTTCTCCTGGCCGCCGCCGGTCTGGCCCTGATCAGCGAGCGGACCCTTCACGCCCTGCGCCATAAAAGCGGGGGAGAGTCCTTTGCCGAGGGCCTGCTCCGGTCCGTCAATGGAAAAAACGATCCCCGCGTCTGGTGCCAGCGCCATCCCGCACTGGCCATGGCGCAGATCTTTGACAAAGCCCTTGCCCGCCATGAAGCGAACGGGAGGTCCGAGACGGTTTTTGTGCGCGAGGTTGAAACACTGGCCGCGATCGACATCGCCGCCCGCGAACGCAATCTGGCCCTGATCGCCTCCATCGCCAATCTCGCGCCCCTGGTCGGCTTTCTGGGAACCGTCACGGGAATGATCGGGGCCTTCGGCTCGATCGCCCAGGCCGATCAGGTCAGTGCCCGGATCGTTTCGTCCGGAATTTTTGAGGCCCTGATCACGACCGCGACCGGCCTGATCATAGCCATCCCGGCATCCGCCTTCCACAATTACGCTGTCCACCGGATTGACCGCCTGGCAGCGACCATCGAAAAAACCGCTGCCGAGATTGCACCCTGCCTGCCCAAGGCGGAGCACCTCCCGTGAACCTGCGCGCATCCGAGCGGGCCAGCAGCACTCCTCCCGCCTCATCCATGGCGGACATCGCCTTTTTGCTGATCATCTTTTTTTTGACGACGGCCGTCAGCATCTCGACGGGTCTGCTCCCGGGGGGGCTGGGGCAAAACCGCAGAGGGGCATCCCTGCCAGCGGAATCCGTCCTGCACCTGGTCATCTCCCGGGATGGGACACTTTCGATCGGCGGGAGGGCTGTTCCCCAAAACAGTCTTTCCGAATATATTACAAACTCTCCAGTCAAAAAAGACCTGGCCCTGATCGAGGCCGAGCCGGCGACCGCCTGGCAGCACATCGCGCCCGTCATCGCCAGCCTGCGCAGGGCGGGTATCCTGCGCTATGCCTTTGAGGGAGGGGATGAGTGATGCGCCGGCGGATCCTGCCCCTCGTTCCTTTTTCGTCCCTGGCTGACATGGCCTTTATCCTGCTGGTCTTTTTCCTTCTGTCTTCCCATTTTGCCGAACAGCATGCCGCCCCCGTCCGGCTGGCACGGGCCGAGGCTGCGCTCGATGATGCGTCCACCCGGCCCCTCCTCTTTGTTCTCGACGCAAGCGGAGGACTTGCGCTGGGCGGGACAGGCTGGCGGGCCGGACTTGACACGCTCCGTCCCGAAGATGAGGCCTCCCTCCGCGGGGAACTCGCCCGGCACGCGCCCGGCGCGGCTGGCTGCCGGCTGGCGATCGATGCGGCCTGCCCCTACCACTACGTGCGCCGGGCCCTGCGCCTCCTCGAACAATCCGGGATTGACTTGCTCTCCTTTGTCCTGGAAAACAGGCCATGATCAGGACCCTGCTGCGCCGCCACACCACGGCCCTCCTGTTTTTGGCCTGGCTGGGCCTGCTGGCCTTGCCGCTTCTCGACTCACAGGCAGATGCAGCCGGGGTGCAGGATGGCAGCCCGGTCAGCAAGGCTGAGGCACAACAGAATATTGTACTTGAACGTTTTGTACGTATGATGCCGGACAGCCTGCCCGACACAGCACCCGAGCAGGTAACAAACCAGTCGAGCGGCCAGCAAGGCCAGCAGAGCTGGCACGGGGCAGACGAGCTGGACGAACTCCCCCGCCCCCTCGTCCCGCTGCACTCCCTCTTTGTCTTTCCCGAACGGGCGGCCCGCCTCGGGATCCGCAGGGCCCTGGTCCTGGCCGAAATCGATCTTGACGCCGAAGGCCGGATTGCCGCCTGCCGGATAGTGCACGGCGCCGGAAACGGTTTTGACGAAGAGGTCCTGGCCAGACTCCCCGGGGTCCGCTTTGCACCGGGCAAAAAGGGTGGCCACCCCGTGGCGGTACGGGCACGCCTTCCCGTCCGCTTCGTCCTCAGGAGCGGTTCGTGACTCCCCGCGGGCGTGACTGGCTTGCGGTTGCCTGTGTCCCTCTCGGGATGCTGCTCGCACTCTTCGCCGTGCTGGCGGACCAGCCTGGTGCTGCGCGGGTTCTTTTTGGAGCCGGTTTTTTCCTCTATGGATCTGCGGGACTCAGCAGGGGGCGCATCCTGATCGGCAACAGGGCGGCACTATTGAGCGGAGTTCGCGCCAGGCTTGCCGGGATCGCTTTTGTTGCAGCCGGACTCTGCATCGCATTTCTCCCCCCATCGTCCTGAAACACCCGGAGATCACACCAGCCGCTGCACGGAATTGCTCTGGTTCAAAAAAATTTGCACGCTGAACAGTCCTCATCCCCCTGGCGGATGTTCGCGCCCGCTACACGGACTTCGCCCGCTACACGGACACATTCCTCTCAATGGATTCTCATGGCCTTAGTCCAGGCCGACAATCGTGCGCAGACTCCTGATCACGTGCTCCACCTGTTCATCCGTCAGGGCGGGATAGAGCGGCAGGGTGACTTCAGAGGAGTAGGTCTCCCAGGCATTCGGATAATTTTTGATGTCAAATTCATCCCTGAAGGCGGTAAAGAGCGGGAGCGGCTTGAAATGCACATTGGCCGCGATCCCCCTGGCGGCCAGCGAGGCGATCAGGGCATTGCGCCTTGTCTCGTCAAAACCCCTCAGCCTGAGCGGATAGATATGAAACGAGGGGAGATCCTCCCCGACCCCGACAAAGGGATGGACAAAGACCGGCTCGGGCAGTCCCTCCTCATAGCGCCGGCAAATCTCCCGCCGCCTCGCAAGCTGGGCGGCATAGCGCTCAAGCTGTCCGATGGCGAGGGCCGCCTGCATATCCGTCATATTATGTTTGTATCCTGATATTTCAATATCATATTCCCAGCTTCCTGCCGACATCTTGGCCAGGGCATCCTTGGACTGACCGTGCAGGGCCAACAGCCGCAACCGGCGCTCGAATTCAGCCTCAAGTTCGACCTCACTGCCCTCACCCGTCAATCCTCTCCAGGCAACCGCACCACCCTCGGCCGTCGTCAGGTTTTTTACCGCATGAAACGAGTAGACCGAAAAATCCGCATCCCGCGCCACCCGCTCACCAGCATACAGCGAGCCAAAGGCATGTGCCGCATCCAGCAGGATCACCGGCCGGCCTGTTGCTTCCTGAAAGGCATTTGAGGGAACAAAGTCCGCCCGGCAGGCATCCGCTGCCGCGCGCAAATGTGTGCAGTCCGCGGGCAGGCCGGCAAAGTCGACGGGCATGAGCGCCTTGGTCCGGGGCGTCAGCGCGGCGGCCGCCGCCTGTGGATCAATCAGAAAACTGCCCGGGGCGGTATCCACCAGGACGAGGCGCGCTCCGCTATGCCTGACGACATTGGCCGTAGCCGCGTAGGTGTAGACCGTGGTGATGACCTCATCCCCCGGCCCGATCCCGAGTGCCCGCAGGACCAGTTCCATCCCGGCTGTCGCCGAATTGAGACAGACAACGCGGGAAACGGCAAGATAGCGCTTGAGAGCCGTCTCGAATTCGCGCACCACCGGTCCGGTGGTGATCCAGCCCGAGCGCAGGGTCGCGACCACCCGTGCGATGTCCGCCTCGTCGACATCAGGCCTGTTGAAGGGCACTTCCAGATTCGCTCTGTTCATCCCTGAAATCTATTGCAAAAACCGCCTTTTATGGAGAGTCTTGAACCATGCAAGCCTTGCAGGGGAAGGACCATGACTTCGTATGCCATTGATGCTCGTACCACACCCGAGCCGCTCGCCTTTCCCCTTGTGGCAGTGATGACCTCCGGCGCATCCCGCCTTGAGGACGTCACCGGACGGCTTGAGGAGCGCTACGGACCGGTTCTCGCCCAAAGCAGTGTCTATTTATTCGACGACTTTACCAGCTACTACGAAAAGGAATTCGGCAAGGGTTTGCTCAAGCAGGTCGTGGTGTTTTCAGGCCCACGGGAACAGGCTCTCCTGCCCGGGGACAAGCATGCCGCCTGCGCACTTGAGCGCGAGCTGGGCGACGAGCAAAACGGGCGCCGCCTTGTCAACGCTGATCCGGGATTCATGACCCTTTCCAAGCTGGTGCTGGCCAGCACCAAGGATCACGCCCACCGTCTGTATCTCGGGCAAGGGATCCATGGCGAAATCACCCTGGCCTGGAAGGGCCATTCATTCGAGCGTCTGCCCTGGTCTTACCCGGACTACGTGGCGCTGATCCCCTTTCTCAACGAGGTGCGCGCCATCCTGCATGAACATCTGCGAGTCAGCGGCCTTGACCCGAGCCGCTTCCGCTGATGCTGAAGGACCGCGGCCAAAGCAGTATACTTGAGGGACGGCATCCCACCGTCTACACCATTGTACGGAGGCAGACATGATCATACGCAGCGTGGCATTTTTTGTCCTGACGCTTGTCCTGGCAGCTTGCTCGATCTTCTCTTCAAACAAAAGCGACATATCAAACTTTGACCGGGACTATCTCGACAACAAGTATGTCGGAAAAACAGGCTGGGCCAAGACCGACCTGGGCGGAATCAAGACGGGAGAACAACTGACAATCTCGGCCATCGATTTTGATGTGCGGACCTTTGTCCGGGTAAAAAGCGGGGCAACGGACCACTTCTTTATCGCCTACAACAACAAGGACATGATGCCCAACGAGGACCAGAAGGTCCGCGTTGCCTACGATATTGCGTCGATCGAGCGCGAAATCAACGACCGCATCAGTTTTATCAAACCAGGCAACTGACACCTGCTGCTGACGGCACCTCCAGCGCGGGGTGCCGCGGCCCGTTCCCGTCTTCAGTACAAAAGTTCGTCTATTTCGGCCGGCGACAGTCCGGTCTCCGCACAGATTGCCTCGATCGTTTGGTCCGCCCGAAGCATCCGACAGGCTTTTTCGAGACAGAGCGCAAGCTCCCTGCCACGCCTGTGTTCGGGAAAAAGTGCCAGATTGTATTCGCTGGCCCACCGCTCAACCTCGGGACCGCTTACCGGTGTCCGCTCGAGAAAGCTGCTCCTGCCCATGATGTTGCACTGTCCTCTCGCACCTCTCGGCGCAATAATCCCAACCCCGCATAAAGGGTACAGCAATCAGGCAAATTATTCAAGGGATATATATGACGGACCGGGCAGGAGCAAGCAAAAACGTATCTCTCTACTGAAAATGGCAAGCACAAGACGGCTTGCTGACCTGTAAATACTCCTGTCACGGCCCGCAGGACAAAGATACGCAGGAGATACCCCCGGAGCAATCCGGTCTCGGGGCTGTATCAGGGGAGGATCAAAGCGGGGTGTTTTTGGCCAGCTTTTCGATGAGGGCCTTTTTTTCGCCATACAGCCGGATATACTCACGAAGCACCTTTCTGGTGTAGCCCGTGCGCTGCTTGCGAAAAAAGAAATACCATTTGAGGTGATCTTCAAGCCGTGGCTTGGCAAGTCCCTTGCGGGCAGCATACCCGGCAAAGAGCCGGCCCGCCCAGCGGTTGATCTCGTCGATCTGCCTGAAATCGGTACAAAACGAGTTGTAGAGCGCACTGCCCGAAATGGCTATCCCGAAGAGATCCCGCCCCAGCTCGGCAAAGCGCTCGCGCAACGAATCAGCCTCGGTCTCCTCCAGTTCAATCTGCCCGCCGGCAATCTGCGGCAAGAGTTGCTGGAGATTGTCGTACTCAAGGAGATTGGCCGGCTCCCAGGTCCGTCCCCATCCGATAATCGAAAGGTTGTAGTAATAGACAACAAGCCCGAAAATAACGCTTTCGCGCAGCATGGCATCATCGGTCGAATCCGTCAACCCATGGAGATACCAGGGATCCATTCTGGTTTCGAGAAAACGCATGGGATTTTCGAGGGCTTCGATCCAGCGCATCTTGAAGCGGCGAATGGAACGGTCACTGCGGCGCGCATACCCTGGCCGGTGAAAGAATCCGAGAAAATCAAACCCGTCGCTGATGCGCCCGGACACGGTCTTGTCAGCGGAAAAGTGGACCCCCAGCTCTTTCTCCAGCTTTTTCATGTATCGCCGCAGGGCAGAAAAATGGGATTGACGATCGCAAAGAAAGAGGAAGTCGTCCACATACCGGACAAGCACGGCTGACTTGGGCAGGGGATGGCGGCTGATCCAGTCAGCCAGCCAGGCCTCGGCCAGTACATTGGAGGTATAGAGTCCCTGGGGCAGCCCCCTGACCGGGGTCATGTTGTCCCGGATTGCCTGTTCCCAGGCACCGCGCGAATGCTCGGTGCGAAAAAGGGTCATCTCTTCGGGGGTAATCCGCGGGGTACCGGCAAGGTCACGCACCAGGCGACTGACCTCGGGAACAATCCCCTGCTTTTCGAGCCAGGATCCCAGCTTTCCGTGGTCGATGCTGTCAAAATAGCTCGCGATATCCGTCCGGACAAACCACGTCTTGTTCCCGCCCGTAATGTGCTTTTGCACCAGCCGGCTCGTGACAATCACATGTGGCTGGGGTCGCATCCCGAGACGGGATGACAGATACCGTGCCAGGATATTGTCAAGCAGCCTGTCCCGCATCACCGGCAGGGACACCACCCTGCGCTTTCCGCCCTCATCCATTTCGATTCGGCGCAAAAACCTGAACCTGAACGTGCCGTCACGAATCGTCTTGCCAAGCTGTCTGCGAAACTCGTCAATATTTTTTGCCAGACCCTCGTCGGTCATCCGGTCCAGTCCGGGAACAAGCGGGCCCTTGGCAAACCGGCGCTCGAAGCGCTGTTCGCGATAGAGCGTCCAGAATTGTTCGGTATAGAATTCCTCAAGCCAGGCAAAGAAATCTTCCCCGGGCAAGGCCTGCCCCTCAGCACGGGACTGGCCGGCTGATTCGGCCGCAAGAAGGGCTTCGTTGCCCGGAGTAGCAAGCAGGGCCGCGTGAAGTCGCTCGCGGTAGACCCGCTTTTCTCCGGACTCCCAGGCGATGTATTCGGAAGGGAGCATGAGAATGCTGTCGAACCGGTCGGGCTCGGTGATGATCCAGACTTCGACGGAGTCAACCGGTCCGGCATCCGCTTCGGCAGCAGGTTCGGGCATACCCCCGGCCTGACGGATGCGCTCGGGAGAGACGAGGTAGACACTGCGTACCCGCCCGCCCTGGTCAGCATTGCGATCATTTTCAAGGGCATCTTCGGGCTGGATCTCACCCCAATCGCGGGCCTCGTGCCGGGAAAAAAGCTCCATGATCAGGGCCGGAGGCAGGCAGCCCGCCGCCCCGGGAGTCACGCAGGTATATCCAAGCTGGAACGAGGGTCTGTCTTTGGCTGCCATACGTCCCCTCCTTCAAGTACAACACACCTGATCCCTTCAAATGTAACAACCTTTGCACCTGTTTTCGACACCGACGCACCATGCCAGGCTTGTTTCTGTTTCAGGCCGGTGAAAGCAAAAAGCGCCAGAATTTTCTTGCCATTACCTGACCGTCCTGAATACCCTTCGCAGTACCGGGGTGTTGAGAGTCTCCCCGGACGGATGAAATCACTCCCCGTCCCACCGACGGCCACGTTCCGGATTCGGGCTTCCCCTTCCGGACACGACCGCCAGCGCGGAAGAGGCAGGCGGGTACAAAAAGCCATGCATCATGCACCAACAGTCATCGTCCCGATTCATCTCGGAGAACTTGACCTCTCAATCACTGCAGCGGTCCTCTGGACCCTCATCTCGGTTGCCCTCGTCATCATCTTCGGACTTCTTGCGCGGCGAAGGGTAGCCCATGTACCACACCGGCTCACACAAAACCTGTTCGAGATCACGATTGATTTTGTCCGCTCACAGATCCT
>JAKPMW010000039.1 GCA_029548715.1 Spirochaetota bacterium
GACACCGAAGCCACAGTCCCCGGGGGCATGCTGGCCGAAAAAATCAGGGAGCGGGAGACATGCCGCATGTAATGCATGACCTCGGCCGAGCAGGCGCAAAACCCGCCCAGAGAGGCCCATGACTTGGAAAAAGTCCCCGTGATGATGTCAACGTCCCGCTCGTCGATCAGTCCCTGCCGGGCCCAGTATGAGGCAGTACCCCGCCCTTCATGGCCGATCACCCCGATCGCATGCGCATCGTCCACCATGATGCGGGCCCCGTATTTTTTGGCCAGTGGAATGATCCCCGGAAGGTTGGCGATATCGCCCTCCATCGAGTACACCCCGTCCACAACAATCAGGATCCCCTTGTCCCCGGAAATCCTGGACAAGACGGTTTCGAGGTGGGCCATATCCTGGTGCCGGAAACGCTGCATCTCGCCAAAGGAGAGCTTGCAGCCGTCAACAATGGATGCATGGTCTGCCTTGTCGGTAACGACCACATCATCCGGTCCGACCAGGGCCGAGATGACACCGAGATTGGTCTGGTACCCGGTGCTGTAGAGAATGGCTGACTCGCGCCCCAAAAGATCCGCAATCTTGCGCTCGAGCTGCTCGTGGATATCGAGTGTTCCGTTGAGAAAGCGCGATCCGGCGTTGCCGGTACCGTACCTGCGGGTAGCCTCGTTGGCCGCCTCGATCACCCGGGGATCCGAGGTCAGACCGAGATAACTGTTTGACCCGAGCATGAGGAATTTTTTTCCGTCGATCCAGACCTCGGTGTCCTGTCCGGTGGATATGGGACGAAAATAGGGATAGATCCCCCGCGTGATAAAGTCCCGGGCATTTTTCGAGACCGGAGACGTTGTGCACTTTTGAAAAAGGTCCATGAATCTGCCTCGCGTACTGTATAATATGGAATACAAAAGAGTAAAGCCCGGGAAGGCCGTGCGTCAAGTACTTCATCCCGCAACGCGCGCAGACTCGCAGGCATTCGGGCGGGATACGCATGACAATTCCGGGATTGCGCGCACCGTGCTATACTCAGGGTATGCGCAAGGTCCTCCTTATTCTGCTGCTTACGGTGTCCGTCCCCGGACTCGAAGCCCATGTCCATACAGGGGTTCTGGCCGGCGGCTCATGGGCCCTCTCGACCGGCCCCGCTTCATCCCTGAATGGCGCCGGCCGGATCACGCTTTTTATCGACAATCACGAGGCACACTGGCCGGCTTCGCTTGGCCTCGCCATCGGGTATTCCCCCTACACACTCTCCGGTGCCACAGGATACAGCTACCGGCTGACCAGCCTCGCCCTGCGCAGCTGGTGGACGACCCCGCTGGGCCTGCCTGAATGGCTGGCACTGGAAGCCGGTGTCATGGCCGGCGCCGGCTTCGAACGCCTGGGCAATGACTCGCGCGGCGGGTACAGCCGGGCCTTTCTCCTCGGCAGCGGGCTTCGGACCCGGTTTGACCTTGGGCCAGTCCAGACAGGCCTGGAGCTGGACTGGGAATGGGTAATCGAACCGGAAACCGCTGCATCCTTTCTCACGGCCGGGCTGTTTGTCGCCCTCAGACTGTAAACAAAGAGAAGCTGCGCATGCAACGCCTGACAAAACTCATCCCGGCCCTTGTTTTCCTCTCATCCTGCGGCAGTGCCTCCCTCCTCGACCGGATCAGTCCGGAGGATGGCCGGGACTGGCTCTGCCTCGTCCCCGGACGAAGCT
>JAKPMW010000041.1 GCA_029548715.1 Spirochaetota bacterium
GATCCACTGTTCCTGGCGGGGGTATCCCATCCCACGAAAAGGAATGAGGGGGATGATTTTCGGATTGCAGCAACGATATCCTGTCCGCGGTCGTGCTTGAAATAGCCGTGATACGAGCCGACGATGCGCATCTCGGGGAAGCTCTTGCGCAGTGTCGTTACGGCTTTCAGGATCGTGTCAGGCTTTGAACCCAGAAAAAACAGGGTCTGCTTGTGCTCGATGGCTCCTCTCAGCACGTTCATGGAAACGTCTGCAGGTGAAAAAAACGTCGTCACCGGTTCCCCAAAGCGGCGGGCGACCCAGGTTATTCCCCTTCCCTGGGGGACAAGGAGTGTTGCCGAGTTGAGGATGGCTGCCTGTTTTTTGAAAAAATGTGCCTTGATCAGGCGGATGGCTGTCACAAACGTGATGCTGGCCGCCATTTCCTGGGCAGCCATTTCGGCAATTCGTGCAAGAAGGTCTTCCATGCTGCCGGCAAAGATGCGAAACCCGAAGAGGTGTGAGTATGTACGGGACATGCGTGTGTCACCTTTTTCCTTCGCGGGAGAAGCCGGAATACCCAGCTCGGGGCCTCCCGCATGATTCACGTAAGCCGGCTATAATATACTGAATCAGGGCTGGTGCACGGATGAATTACGCGAGGACCGCTGATGCCAGCGATCCCTGCAGGCGTACACCAGACTGGCCAGGCCGGCAATGGCAGCGGTCTCGCTGCGGAGGATGTTGTTCCCGAGAGAGACGAGGGTAAAGCCGGCAGCGGAAAAACGCGCGGCCTCTTCGGGGGCGATTCCACCTTCGGGGCCGACAGCCAGGCATATGCGCATATCTCCAGCGGGGGTCCCGGGTTCAAGGGCAGAGCGCAGGGACAGTTCGGCGTGTTCCCAGGGTAAAAGACTCAACTGGGGGCCGCTTTCGTCAAGCAGGCGGACAAGGGCATCAAATGACGTGACCTCGTCGTGAATGACGGGAGGCTTGCTCCGTTCGCACTGCTTGCAGGACTCGTATGCAATCCGTGAGAGTCTCAGGGAATGCTTGTCCTTGTTGGGGCGGACAACCGAACGTTCGAAAAAAAAGGGGATAATGGTATCGCACCCCAGTTCGGTGACCTTTTGCACAATCAGTTCGCTGCGTTGTGCCTTCAGCAGCGGAATGATCATTGTTACCGGATGGATATCCTCGGATAGCGGCTCAGCAGCAAGGATCAGCGCTGTTGTTTCATGGGGGGAGGCGCTGAGGATTTCGCTGAGTATCAGATTGCCCTGCCGGTCGCGACAGCGAAGGGAGTCTCCGGCTGCCTTGCGGAGAACCGTTACAAGATGGCGGCTTTGATCCGGCGGGAAAGTGATCGTCTTGCCGGTAATCCATTCGGGTTCAAGCAGAAACAGGCTCACGCAGAAATCCTCTCACTGGAAAAAGCTTCAATTACGCCCAAATTTATGGTATATTTGCTGCAAGCGCAAATTTTTCGCGATCCTGCCCGGCCCCTGGGGCGGGGTCCCCGATACGAACGGAGAGTCCAATGCGGTTTGCCCCTGGCGACAAGGTTGTCTATCCCCTTCATGGCGTTGGTTGTGTCGAACGACTCGAAAAGCGGGAGGTTTTGGGTAACGAGCAGATGTACTACATCATCCGGATAGCCAGTGATGATATGACTGTCATGATCCCTGTGGAACGTTCTGATGAGCTTGGGCTGCGTGGTATCGTGGGCAAAAAGGATGTGGATCTTGCACTCGATATCCTTGTGAAAAAGTGCAATGCCGGTATGGATGACGACTGGAAGGCCCGCTTCAACATGAACAAGGACAAGATCCGGACCGGGTCCATCTTTGAGGTTTCCGAGGTTGTGCGTAACCTTTTCCAGCGCAGCAAGGACAAGGAGCTTTCCAGTTCCGAAAAAAAGCTTTATGAAAGTGCATACCAGCTCCTTGTTGACGAGATATCACTCCGCCTTGAGTCCGAACGCTCTGTGGTCGAGGACATGATTGCCGAAAAGCTCGAAGAAGGTCAAAAGCGTGCTGCCCGGCGAAAGAAGAAGACAACATGAACCGGCGGCAGATTGTTCGTGAAGTACTCCTCTTTGCGTCTGTTCTGGCGGGAGTGCTGACGTACAGTCTGCTTGTCGAGATGAAGTCCCTCAAGCATCTGCCCTTTTTGAAGTCCCGGGGGGATGTGGTCCTGTTTTTTTGTGCAATGACGGCAGGGGCCTGGCTTCTCGTGTACCTCTTGCGCAGAATCGGCGGCAAGAGGATTTTTTTTGCCTTTATCGGTTTGCTATCCGGTCGTTTTGCCTCGGAAGTCATCAATCTTGTTTTTATCCCCAAGGGTGTACCGTTTTTTGACGTTGTGCTGGACGTGTTCTGCATCGCTGCGGCCCTCTTCCTGTCCCTGCGGTTCGCACGTTCCGTGGTCTCCAGGCCAACCTTTCCCTTTCTCGGGTTTGATGCGGGGCGCAAGACCGATGTCCATGCCCGGCCCAAGGTGGTTGACACCAGTGTGGTGATTGATGGACGCATCGCAGACGTCATGGATGCCGGATTTATCGAGGGGACATTCATTGTCCCCGAGTTTGTTCTGACCGAGCTGCAGCAGATTGCCGATTCACCGGATGCAATCAAGCGCAGCCGGGGACGCCGTGGTCTTGACATGCTTAACAGGATGAAGTCGTCGCCAAATTGTTCGGTTGTTATTACCGACATGGATTTCCCCAGCATTCCGGAAGTCGATTCAAAACTGGTTGAGCTGGCCCTGAGAAACAATGCCATGCTCTTGACCAATGATTTCAATCTCAACAAGATTGCAGCGCTCAAGGGTATCCGGGTGCTCAATATTAACGAGCTGGCCAATGCGCTCAAATCGAGTGTTTTGCCCGGCGAAGAAATGACTGTTACGGTAATCAAGGAAGGCAAGGACCCCAACCAGGGTATTGCCTATCTCGATGACGGCACAATGATCGTTGTCGATAAAGGCCGCGGGTACATCAACCAGCGGATTTCTGTTATGGTCACAAGTGTTTTTCAGACCCCGGCCGGCCGCATGATTTTTGCGCATCCCATCAAATAGGGTACGCACAAACGCGGAAAAACAGGTGTCATTCCGCAGGAGGCCAAGCTTCCTGCATGAGACGAAAGAGGTCGGGCATGTATATTCTTGTTTTGAACAGTGGTTCATCATCGGTCAAGTACCAGCTTGTGTCCATCAAGGACGATTCAATCGCGACCAGGGGCTGCGTTGAAAAAATCGGCAGTAAGGAAGCCATCCACACATACAGTGCCGGCGAGCAGGGCAAGCTCAAGGAAGTGCATCCTATCAGCAATCACGAAGAGGCTCTCTCGGTCATTTTCAGGGCGCTGACCAATCCGGCACACCCTGTCATTTCCGATCTCAAGCAGATTGCAGCGGTTGGACACCGGGTTGTTCATGGAGGGGCGAAGTTTACCGAAACGGTGGTGGTCACCGAAGAAGTCATCAAGGATATACGTGAGTGCATCGAACTCGGTCCGTTGCACAATCCCCACAACCTCAAGGGCATTGATGTCTGCATGCGGCTCTTGCCCGGTACTCCCCAGCTGGCGGTATTTGACACGGCCTTTCACCAGACGATGCCCGAGCATGCCTACCTGTATGCGCTGCCCTATGTCTTTTACACCCGGCATCGCGTGCGGCGGTACGGGTTTCACGGGACTTCCCATCGCTACATTACGGAAAGAACTGCAGCGGTACTCAACAAGGCGCAAAAGAATCTCAATATCGTGAGTTGTCACCTTGGAAATGGTTCAAGCATCTGTGCCGTCCGTGGCGGAAAAAGCGTTGATACCTCAATGGGATTTACCCCCCTTGAGGGCTTGATCATGGGAACACGCTCCGGCGATATGGATCCTGCCATCATCCAGTACATCATGCACAAGGAAAACTACACCATCCAGGAAGTTGATTCGCTCCTCAACAAGCAAAGCGGACTCCTTGGAATTTCGGGTGCCACCAACGATCTGCGCGAGCTCTTTGCCCTGGCTGAAAAAAAGGACCAGCGCGCCAGTCTTGCCATCCAGATGATGGTGTACCGGCTGAAAAAGTACATAGCATCCTATATGGGCGTGCTGAACGGCGAAGTTGATGCTGTCGTATTTACAGCGGGAATAGGTGAAAACAACGCCTACGTTCGTGAGCAGGCAGTTGAAGGTCTTGAGTTCATGGGAATCAAGATCGACAAAAAGAAAAACAGGGCAGCCGAGGGTGAGGCGGATGTGGCAACCGCAGATTCGAGGGTGCGCATCCTCGTGATTCCCACCAACGAGGAGCTCTTGATTGCCAAGGACGCGGCAGCGTATGTGCGCAAGCGCCGTGGAAACTGAGACTTCCGGGAGACAGTATGACAGCGAAGATACTGGACGGCAAGGCACCGGCTGCCCGAATCTTTGACGGGATTCGCAAGGCAGTGGAGGTTTCGCCCGTCAGGCCTGGCCTGGCCGTCATCCAGGTTGGTGTTGACCCGGCCTCAAGTGTCTACGTCAACATGAAGGAGCGACGCTGTGTCGAGTGCGGAATCCTTTCACGGGTATACCGGCTTCCGCAGGAAACAACACAGGCCGAGCTGCTTGATCTGATCCGTCAGCTCAATGGCGATTCGGCCATTCACGGGATTCTTGTCCAGTCCCCGCTTCCCGGCCAGATCGACGAGCATGCCGTCATTGACGTGATCAGTCCTGACAAGGATGCTGACTGCTTTCACCCGTACAACGTTGGCCGGCTGGTTTCCGGCAATCCCTCTGTGCTGCCATGCACACCTGCCGGTGCCATGCAGATGCTCAAGTACCACGGAATTTCTGCAGCTGGCCGGCGGGCCCTGGTGGTCGGGCGCAGCAATATAGTCGGCAAGCCCCTGGGACTGCTGCTGCTGGCTGCCAATGCCACTGTCGGGTGGGCGCATTCGCAGACACGGGACCTGGGCGCCCTCTGTCGCGAGGCGGATCTCCTTTTTGTTGCCGTCGGTAAACCAGGGTTTGTCACGGCCGACATGGTCCGGGAGGGGGCGGTGGTAGTCGATGTCGGGATCAACCGGATTGCCCAGGCTGACGGGTATACCCTGGTTGGAGATGTTGACTATCAGGCGGTCGCTGAAAAAGCCTCGTGGATCACTCCGGTACCCGGTGGTGTTGGGGCCATGACCATAGCCATGCTGCTCGAAAATTGCCTGCGCCTGGCTGGAATCAGGCTGCCATGAGCGATACGTCCGCCTGCCTGTACATTGCCGCCACACCGATCGGCAACCTTGAAGACCTGACCCTGCGGACGATTCGGGTTCTTGGAGAATGTGATCTTGTGGTATGTGAGGATACGAGACGGACTCTGGCTCTTCTCAACCATCTGGGCTTCAAAAAGGAACTTGAGTCCTGCCATGCGCATACCCCGCAGTCAAAGATTGAAAGGCTGGCCGGCAGGATTGCAGGGTCGGGAAGCCAGGCTGTCTTTGTCACCGATGGGGGGACTCCCGGGATTTCTGATCCCGGAGCGGCCCTGGTTCGTGCCTGCAGGTCTCTGGGGATACAGGTGATTCCCCTGCCGGGGCCGTCTGCCCTGGCTGCGGCTCTTTCGGTATCCGGGGCGCCCTCAAACAATGTGGTTTTTGCCGGTTTTTTACCCCTTAAGCCGGGCAAGCGGAGAAAGGCCCTGGCCGGTGTGCTTGAACACCATCCGACAGTGGTCTGCTATGAATCCCCCTGGAGAATTCGTGCCCTGCTTGCGGACATTGCAGCAGTCTGTCCGGGGGCCCATGTTCTGATAGCCCGTGAAATGACGAAAGTGCATGAAGAGTACATTGAGTGGAAGGCCGAGGGCGAACCTCCCGAGATTACCCAAAAAGGTGAGTGCACCGTTGTTGTACATGCCATGGGACCGGTTGACACCATGACGCAGGAAGACCAAAATGTCGAATAAATGCTTAACTTTTTGCCTGATTGCTCCGATATTCGGGAGAGAGAAAGGAGTTCGCCATGAGTATAGACGGAATTGGTGATCTTCATGGTCCAAAGAGGATAACCGGTACCCCAGGTATCCGCAAGACCGGCAGCATTCCTGCCGAGCCTGTGCGTATATCCGGTGACTCGTACGAAATCTCCGACGAAAGCCGTATCAACCTTCTTCGCAAGAAGATTGAGGTGCTTGCAAAGGACGCTCCCGAACCTGAGGACCGCACCGAGCTGATCAACGATCTCAAAAAAAAGATCAACGACCCCATCTATAACGAGAGTGTTTTGCGCGAACTGGCTTCCCGTATTGCGGAGAGCATTGGCAGCGAGCAGTAACGGGTACGATCCGGGGGCGGGCAGGTCTTGGTTCTGGTATGCTGCCCGGGATCCTGTGTCGCAGTGCCATAAAGATTACAGTCGAGGATAAAGGAGCGGCGGTCGGGCATGCTCCTTTTCTTTGTTTGCACATATGGTTACAAATATGATCCGACAGGATGACGAACCATGAGCGTCTTTGAATTCAACATACCGGCACGAGTGATCGTCGGGCTCAACGTTGTCAACCGGCTTCCCGAAATTATCCAGGATTACGGCGAGCGGGTGATGATTGTCACAAGCGAGACGATGGTTCAACAGGGCATCCTGCGCAGGGTTCAGAGTCTTGCTGAAAGCAAGTCATACGGTGTGATCATTTTTGACAAGTGCTCATCAGACTCTGGCAGCGATGTTGTGGATGAGGGTGTTCTTCTGGCCAGGGAAAGCCGGACCAATGTCATTATCGGGCTCGGGGGAGCCAACACCCTCAATACTGCCAAGGCTATCGCCTGTATCGCGGGGAATGACGGGTACATAGCCGATTACTTTGCGGGGAAAACCTCCCGGCGGAAAAAAGTAGCATATATAGAGATTCCTTCAACTCATGGGATCTGCCACGGACTGCTTGACTCGTTTTTTATCAGGGATGTGGATGACAACATCCGCAAGGAATACCGCAGCCGGTTCAACTATGCCGATGTTGTGCTTGTTGATCCGAAACTCACGGCGACACTCGCTCCCAAATTTGTTGTTGCGATCGGGATCGAAGTGATGGCCCATGCCTGCGAGGCCTATATCTCCAAGGCCGCTTCCATCATGACAGAGTCATACATCGGAAATGCCATTGAGCTTGTCTATGCCAACCTCAAGCAGGCGGTTATCGAACCCGAAAATATGGTCGCCAGGCAGGCGCTTTCAACGGCGGGGGTTTTTTCCTCCATCGCCCTCAATTCAAGCCGCCCTGGGACTACCTATGCCCTGGCTCTGGCGATGGCTACCAGACTGGGGTTGTATCGTGGCATTGGAGTCTCAATCATTCTTCCGCACGTGATGGAGTTTAACCTGACTGCATCACCAAACAAGTATGTCAGGATTGCCCGTTCGTTTGGCGAGGATGTCAACGATATCAGCGTTGTTGAGGCCGCCATCAAGGCGATTGAAGCGGTGCGCAAGCTGTTGTTTGATCTGAATGTCCCCCAGCGGCTCAAAAACTTTGAAATAGAACCCGAGGGGTTTGACGAAGTTGTCAGGGATGCACGTACATACGACTTTTTGAGTGTGTTGCCTCGCTCTGTCACCTATGATGACCTGCTCAATATCCTCAACGCTGCCTACTGATCGCGTGTTTTCGGGCTGATCACTGTTTCTGCTGGAAATTATTCGCGCAGCAGGCTACCTTATATTTCAGGTTGCAGTCCGGGCTGATGTGTGCTGAGTACCCGGGCCAATCTGTCCTGGAGGGTGCAATGGGTACGCGGAAGCTGGTTATGGGAGCCGTGGGCATGATGCTCCTGGCCGTCTGTCTGGGGTTTATTGTAAACGGGCAGGTGATCGGCCGGGATAACGTATATGAAAATTTCGAGCTTTTCAGCAAAGCGTTTCAAAATATCAGAAATTATTATTACGATACCGAAAAGATCAAGTCCAAGGACCTCATCTATGGCGGTATCAAGGGCATGCTTGAGGCTCTTGAAGATGAGCATACCACCTTTCTGCCTCCGGCTGAACTCAAGAGTCTCTCCGAGGAGACAAGCGGGGAGTTTGGTGGTCTGGGCATCATGATCGGAATCCGCGAAAAGGTGCTGACCGTTATCAGCCCCATTTATGGTACGCCGGCCTGGGAAAAGCATATTCAGCCGGGTGACATGATTACCTACATTGATGGGGTAACGACCAAGGATATCCCTCTGGTGGATGCGGTGCGCAAGCTGCGCGGGCCTGTGGGGAGCACGGTTACCATAACGATCATGCGGCCCAACCAGGACGAGCCGTTTGACGTGATTATCAAGCGTGCGCTGATCAGGATTGAAACAGTCAAGACAGCCTATCTCGAAAAAGAGGCGCTGGGGTATATCAAGCTCACCCAGTTTTCTGAAAACACCGAGGAACTGTTGCGCAAAGCCTACGCCGAATTTGCAAAAAAGCAGGTCCAGGGTATCATCATCGATCTGCGGAACAATCCTGGCGGGCTTTTGAGTGCGGCAACCGAGGTAGCCAATCTCTTTATCCCCGAGGGTCTGCTTGTCTACACCAAGGGGCGTGAGGCTGAGCCTGTGCGCCGGTTTGAGGCGGCCCGGGCCCGGGCTGTTTTTGATGCGAAGATTCCGCTGGTTGTTCTGGTCAATAAAGGTTCAGCTTCAGCATCCGAAATCGTAGCCGGAGCCCTGCAGGATACCGGGAGGGCAGTGCTTCTGGGCGAGACGACGTTCGGCAAGGGTTCGGTGCAGACCATTCGGCCCATGACGGACGGGTCCGCGATCAAGTTGACGGTAGCCCTGTACTATACTCCCGCAGGGCGCCAGATCCACAAAAAGGGACTGGTTCCGGATATTGTGGTGCCTGTTCCTGAATACAGCAAGGTCGAACAAAAGGCCGTGCTGCGTCTGATGAATGAGGACCATCTGGCAAAATTTCTCAAGGAGAATCCGGAGTATACGCAAAAGCAGCTTGCAGATTTTATTGATGTACTGCGGAAAAAGGATATAGTCCTGCCCCCGGAAGAGGTGGAGCGCTGGATATACTGGGAAAAGAACAAGATCGGCGAACCCGAACTCGTCAATCTGCGG
>JAKPMW010000047.1 GCA_029548715.1 Spirochaetota bacterium
CGCAGACCCCCTCGGACCCTGCTTCGGATGCGGACGGGGCTGATGCTGCGGCTCCCGAGCGAGAGGCCTGACGGGGGCAAGCCGGGTTTGCCTGCTGCCTTGCCGGAGGAGCGCGCTTTGTGGCGTGGAGAGAGTTCAGTCTTCCGCTCAGGGGCCTGGGGCTGGAGTGCGGCCGGCCCGCTCCAGTTTTTCCCTCTTTTTTTCCAGATCCTTCAGGCGAAAATCGATAATCTTCCGGTAATTGATATCGCCTTCGTGAATGCGCCGGGCCTCGTCCTGGATTGCCTCAATTACCCCTCCTGAGAGGCGGATGGTTCGGCGATACCGCTGGATTTCGGAGGCGACCCGCCGGGCTTCGTCCCAGTAGGCAATGGCTTCCTTGTAATAATGCTCGGCGATGCGAAACCCCTTGGCCAGTTCATCGGCAAATTCAAGGTTGAACCAGTAGATGTCTTCCTTGTCGTAGCGGTATCCAAGCTGCATGAAGCCCTGGGCGATGAGAAAGGCGATGCGCGAGCGGAGGAGCCGCTTGTACTGGGCGTGCTCTTCCTCCGTACGGATGACGCAGAGAGCCTGTACCGGGTGCACAAAGGGGGAGTTGAGGGCAACCTGGAGAAACCAGATATTTTGTTCGGTTGAATCGGTCGCCGGCATGTGGTTTTGTGCGAACAGCCCGTAAAATTCTTCGACGTAGCGCAGTTTCCGGCGCATGGGCTTGAAACCGAAATCATCCGAGTCGGCCATCAGGCCGGCGGACGCAAGTACCACAAGGAGGAACAGCGCAGTCAGCCTTCCGAACGTTGTGGATTTCACCCGTCTACCTCGTGTTGCGGAAAATTGGTCTCTCGTGAGAGTATCGGCTGTTTTTTGGCAATCCGAAAGTCTGTGATGATGCAGACGCCGACGGGGGAGGGTCAGATGCCTGCAGGGTCCCGCTGATCTGCCGGGCGATTTTCAGCGCGTTGCAAGGTTG
Source organism: Spirochaetota bacterium (assembly GCA_029548715.1). Lineage (GTDB taxonomy): Bacteria > Spirochaetota > JAGLSM01 > JAGLSM01 > JAKPMW01 > JAKPMW01. The sequence continues at coordinate 974 of JAKPMW010000047.1, forward strand.
ACCCGGGCGTGGTCTGTGCGGTAGAATTCCAGTCAGTAAAGGGAAGGCTCAGCTTTGCCGATAGTTCACAAGAGGTGCGTCACGGCGGTGCGCCTACTTGCTGAAACAGGTGGCACAGGTGATCAGGGCAGGTATGGCAAACAGGGGAAAAAAAACCGGGCTGGAAGGCAACCGCGTGTGGACAGGGCATCATGGTTCTCAGACCGGCCGGCTTCGCGTCATTTACCCGAAGGTGTTTCGCCAGGGGGTCGAGCTGACCCGGAGGCTTGAACGCAGGTCTCCCCGGATGATGGTCGGGTTTTTTTCGGTCCTCTTTCTTCTGGCATGCATCAGTGCCACCTGGATCCTGTCCGGTGGAAAGTCCGTTTTTGCCGCGGATGTTGCGGGCGTAAACGGAAATGACCTTTTTTACAGGATGTTTCTCGAGGACGAGTCAAGGGCGCATATTGCGGGTCCCAAGGGCGGGCCGGACTCAGCCGGTGCGCTCAAGCTTTTTCCATATACAATCGGTAAAGATGATTCGCTCTCAAAGATCGCAGAGAAGACGGGTGTGACCGTCGACGCATTGATAAGTCTCAACAAGCTGTCCGATGCACATGTGATCAGGGTTGGCCAGCAATTGACCATTCCCAACCAGAAAGGGATCTATCACAAGGTAGCTCGCGGGGATTCGGTCGAAAGACTGTCACGCAGGTACGGGATTCAGGCCGAAAGCATCCAGCGTGCCAATGGCCTGGTCCGGGACGAGCTTGAGACGGGGAGTGTCATCTTTTTGCCCGGGGCAAAGCTTTCGGCTGACGAGATGGAGCGCGCGCTGGGGATGCTCTTTGTCCGCCCCGCGGCTGGCGGATGGCTTTCGTCATCCTACGGCTACCGGCGTGATCCGTTTTCCCTTTCACACCAGTTTCACCCCGGGATCGATATTGCCCTGCCATACTGGACTCCGATCGTTGCGGTCAGGAGCGGGCAGGTCGAGTTTTCGGGCTGGAATGGCGGATACGGGAAAATGGTCATGCTCAAGCATGCTGACGGGTATTCAACGATTTACGGACACATGATCCAGTACATCGTTTCTTCCGGTCAGTGGGTGCGGGCGGGACAGCGGCTGGGATATGTGGGCAGTACCGGGTACTCAACCGGGCCGCACCTGCATTTTGAGCTGCGCCGCTACGGCAGACTGATCAATCCGCTCCAGGTCCCGGGCTTCCGCAGGGCGTTTGTTCGCGGATAACTCCCTCCCTGCTCGACAGCAGGGCTTCCACTCACAGGATATGCACAAGCCGGTGTGAAGGTGTATACTGGTCCCGGCAGTGAGAGGAAAGGAATGAATATATGCAGCGTGTACATGTGGTCATCGGATTGCTG
>JAKPMW010000057.1 GCA_029548715.1 Spirochaetota bacterium
TTGCAGTGGATCCCGGCATCGGGTTTGGCAAGCGTCTTGAGGACAATCTGGCGCTGATCGCAGGGCTTGCCCGCTTTACCCGGCATGGATGTCCCCTCGTGCTCGGGATTTCGCGCAAGTCGTTTATCGGGGCGGTGACGGGGCATCCGGTCGAAAAGCGGCTTCTTGGAACCTGCCTGTATCACATGGCGTGCCTGACGGGTGGTGCCGGGGTGCTGAGGGTGCACGATGTTCCCGAGGCTGTTGAAACAATTACCGTCTGGCGTTCACTTGCCCGGCGGATGGATGGGAAGATTTCCCAAAAACCTGCTTTTTCTCCTTGACAGGCCAGTGGGAAAAGGACTAAACTATGCCCGGCTTCGTGTGCATGGAGTCAAGCCCGTCACGTTCTGGCGTTATCGAGTGCCGCCAGGTACGGCCTGTCCCGCAGGCCCGGTGCAGCCGGATTCAAGACCGGCCCGGTGTACGACGCTGTCCATGGTAAAAAAACTGTGTGAGGTTAGGATATGCTCAAGAAGGAACTCAGGTGGTTCTTCCCGGAGAAGCCAGAAGAAATTCCGGACATCCTGAAAAAAGAGGCAAAGGTCGCGTTTCATGGGGGCGGCACGTCGATTTTGCGTGTCAAGTCTGATGCGATCACTGCCATGATTGATTTGTCAAGGCTTGGCTGGAACAAGGTCCGAAAGGACGGTTCGTCGGTTGTTATCGGAGCCACGGCTACATTTAACGAGGTGGTTCGCTCAACGGCATCAACCTCCTGTTCCTTCCGGATGCTCAAGGATGCCCTTTCCAGGGCGGCCTCCAATCCAATTCGCAACCGGATTACGGTTGGCGGTTCCCTGGCGGATTTTCCGCCCTGGTCCGATCTGGTCGCGACCCTGATTGCCCTTGACGCCAGGGTTACATGGCTCGAAGACGGAAAATCCGAAAAGAAGTGCAGTGTGGCCGAATTTATCGACAAGAAGCTGGGCAAGGAAAAAAACCTTGTGCGGGAGATCATTGTTCCCGAAAAGGAGCTTTCCTTCTGTGTCAAGCGCCTGGCCCGCACAAGCTTTGAGTACGGGATGTTCAACCTTGCCGTCTGTGGTGTGATGAAAGACGGTGCTATCGAGTCTCCGGTCATCGTGGTAACGGGGACCAAGGACCGGGTTTCCCGCCAGACTGAAGCCGAGGCAGCACTGGCCGGCAAGGTGCTGACGGACGAAGTGATCCGTGACGCGGCCGGAAGAGTCAAGGTCGACTTCAATGCAGATGTCAATTTTGGAGCAGAATACAAAGCCAGCATGGTCGGGGTGTATCTCAGGGATGCCCTGGCTGAGATCGCCGGGAGGAAGTAATGTCAGCAACAGCGACGATTAACGAAAAGTACACGGTCAACGGCAAGGACGTCGAGCTGGCCATCGAGCCCAACCAGACCCTCCTTGCTGCATTGCGCAATAACGGATATACCGAAGTCAAAAACGGGTGCAGCGAAGGCCAGTGTGGCGCCTGCATTGTGCAGCTGGATGGTGTTCCGGTAAATTCCTGTCAGGTCCTTGCGGTTTCGGCCAGGGGAAAGAAGATCACCACCTCCAAGGGTGTCGGGAACTATGCCAGTGTTTCGGCCATCCAGGAGGCATATGTGGATGCAGGTGCGGTGCAGTGCGGGTTTTGCATTCCCGGCTTTATCGTAACGACGGATGCCCTTTTGCGGGAAAATCCGGATCCCACGGAGGACGAGATCAAGGCCTATCTCAACGGCAATCTTTGCCGCTGCACCGGGTATGTCAAGATCATTGATG
>JAKPMW010000067.1 GCA_029548715.1 Spirochaetota bacterium
TGCTGATGCTGAAATTCCCGTTTTTGTCGATACCACCTGCGATGGTGATCTGGGACAGGTTGGGAATATTGAGTCCGCCGCTGAAAAACACCCCCTGTGTTCCGAGAGTGATGGTAGCGCTCGCAACCTTGTACCCCTTGATGGTGATGTCAGCCAGCCCGCTGATTGCAATGTCTCCGGTACGGAAATCGATCGAACCGCGCACAGCAACCGTACTGAAATTGGGGATCTGGAGTTGGCCTTCGACCCACAGCCCGTTGGCGGTCGAGCGGACGCTGGCGCTGGCAATCTTGTAGCCCATGATGGTGAAGTCGCCGCTTCCCGCAAGATCCCAGAAGGACTGGGATGGGTAATAGGTTCCGGAAAGCTCGCCATTGATGCTTCCGATTGATCCCAGGCGGATCTCCATTCGCCCGCCAAGATCCACCTTGCCGGGACTGACCGAAAGCCTGCCATTCAGGGATGCGGACAGCGAGAAGAGTGAGAGACTCATCGAGCCCGCAGTCTCAAACGAAAAATCGGTATGCGAGCGGATGGCCAGATCGATACTGGCGCCGGCGTCAAGCGATATGTTTTTTAGCAGGGAAAAACCACCAACTATTTTCCCGCTCAGGTGGAGGCCATTGTCGCTTCCGATTGTGAGGAGTGCATCTGCAGTCAGGGAGGGCATGCCGATCTGGCTGAAGTCGATGATGTTTTCGGGGATCATCGCAAGCGAATTGAGCATCCCAAAGGGATTGAACGAGTACGTCGAGTGAAAGCCAACAAACCAGCGGATGTCATCAATTGAGGGACCTGCCCTGAAGTATCCGGCAAAGCGGTTTTTTCTGCTTTCCGTGGGCGTCAGCATCTTGTTGACAGCAGACTCGATCTGGGGGCCCGCGCTTTCAAGGCCGGGGATCTTTGCCAGAAAGCTCAGATTGACCTTGATGTCAGGATTTCCTGAATACGTACTGAAATAGATGGTTGGATAGCGGGAGATTTCAACAACTGCCGAAGCTCCCGCAAGCTCCTGGATGGTCAGCAGGCTGGAGAGTGCGCCAAGGACTTTGTATCCCTTGGCGGCACTTCCGCTGGCACCACCGGCGAGTTTTGAAAGGTATTTGTTGAGGTTGAAAAAGAGCTTTCCGTTGATGCCAAAGCGCATGCGCAGGTCAAAGGCACTGAGATCAATCCCTGTCAGGTCGTCAGGGTTGAGGTTGAGGGCGGCGTTTCCGTCGATGACAAAGGGCAGGCCGTATGCCTCGATCGGGATTTTGGCCTTGACCCAGACGTGCGTACCAAACTGGTATTTGACACCAAGCGAGCTGTCCAGCAGGTTGGTATAATCCATCCTGAAGGGGAGCAAGCCACGTGCGGATAGCCCAATTCCAAAGCCGTCCAGAAGATCGAGCTTGCCGATACCCTTGAGTTTTGGCTTGGTATCATTTTTGGCAGCCCGGTCAGCGAGTGTCTTTTCAAGAGAGGCAAAGTTCTTTGAATTGAATGTCAGGAAAAATGAAGGATCGCTGGGGTCAACTATCAGGTAGATCTTGAGCCCGGGTACCATCGGGACCTTGTCTGCTGCGAGCTGTACCGTCGAATTGGGGATGAAGGCAGCAATGCCACCGAGAGAGAGATCTATTTTGTAGAGGAGGTACGTCCTGTTTTCGAGGATAGGCAGGCGGTTTGTGTTGCCGCCCTGCAGGACATGCTCGCTCTTCGGGTCGAGGAACTCAGACCCCTTGATTGACTGGACAGGAAAGAGTTTTTTTCCTGCATTCCAGACCATGTTTTTCCAGACACCGACGTTGAATTCCGGCAGGCTGGCCATGCCGAACAGGGAGCCGCTGGTGTTGAGGGAGAGCTGGGCGTTTTGGACGATGCAGACATTTGTTCCGCTTGAAAAAAACACGGGTCCGTTAAAATGTGCTATGCCCTCCTTGACCGTGACATCATCCTGATGGGTCAGGATGCGCAGATTGTTGGTGTCCCCTTCAAGACGGACATTGAAATCGACACGGTCAGACTCGTCGGGAACCGCGGGTAGGGATGAATAGACTTTGGCCCGCCCGGGAAGAAGGTCCTCGTCCTGGGTACACGAGATGGTGAACAAAAGAGTCAGGGATAATACAAGGGCAGACGAC
>JAKPMW010000074.1 GCA_029548715.1 Spirochaetota bacterium
CCGCACGTCACCTGACTGAGCAGCCCCTGTCAGCACCCAACCCGGGTTGTTTTCAGGATTTGTGATTCGGCAGTTGAATGCTATACTCATACAAGACCGGAGAATTGCATCCCGTCTTCGTCCGGAAGCCGCACGCCTCCCATGCGCGGCCTTCGTATGTGTGCGGCGCTACGGACTCACCCGTCCTGACCGCCCTGTGCCCGCAGCACGAATGCCTCTCCGGAATCAAAAAATGGATAGATCAAAGGAGTTGGACATGAAACGCAGTCTTGCCATTGCAGTTCTTCTTGCCCTGACCACATGGGGCATGGCCCAGGAGAAGCCCGAGGAGCAGGCCCCCATCCTCAAGTTCTACGGCTTTTTCAAGGTTGACGCGGCCTACAACTCGGCACAGCTTGACAACTATCATTCGCCCAGTATTGTAAAACCTGACTCTATCACCAACCGCGATGACAATTCGTCCCTGACAACCCGGTTTTCACGACTGGGGCTTTTCGTCACAGCCCCCACAATTGACGGGATTAGCGTCAAGGGGCAGTTCGAAATGGATTTCATGGCTGGGGCCAGTGAAACCTCCGCCCCCCTGAGGGTTCGCCTGGCCAACATCGACCTTGGTTTTGCTGGCGGCTTTTCCATCAAGGCCGGACAGTGCTGGGATCTCGTTTCCCCCATCGCCCCGATGACACTCAACCCGCAGACCGGTGGCGCAACCGGCAGCCCGGGTCTGCGCCACCAGCAGATCCAGCTTTCACAAAAAGCCGGCAGCTTCCTCTTCCAGGCCGGCGCGATCCGCCAGGAAGGCTCCGAAAACGAAGTGCTCCCCGCCTGGCAGGCCCGCATCTCCGCAACTGAACCGGTCTTTGGTGAAAAAAACGCCCCCCTCATTATCGGGCTTTCGGGTCTCTACGGGAAAATAGCGGGTGATGACGAAACCTACCTCATGAGCTTTGAATACCAGATCCCGCTTGTCCCGGTTTTCCGCTGGAGGGGCGAGATGTTTCTGGCGAAAAATGCCGGTGCCTACAGCGCCAACATCGGCCAGACCAAGGGCGAGGGCGGCGGCTTTTGGAGCTCGTTTGAGTTTGATGCTTCACAGCAGATCATGCTCTGGACAGGGGCCATGATGGATATGTTCAACGATTCGACAATCGAAGGACTGGCCAACGGCTCCATCGAAAAAAACATGACGGTTGTCCTTGGCGTCAAATACCAGTTGACCCGCTCGACAATGATTGCACTTGAAGGCTCATACATGGAGTCAAGCTATAAGAACCTGGGGAAGGCAGACGCTCTCCGGGGAATGCTGACCATGCAGATGAATTTCTGACCAAGGCACAAGCAGTCCATGCAATACGCAGGGGGGATGGGCCAGATGATGTCCGGCCCATCCCCCCTGCCCTGTGTTCAGGTCTGTTCAATCCTCAAGAAAAAAATCGTCCACCGGCATCAGGGCCAGATAGTCCTCGACCGAACCACCCTGGAGACAGCAGTCCATGATGCGCTTGCCAAGAGGCTCAATCGCTCCGCTTTTGATGTACGGGGTGAGTTCCTTTTCAAAAAACTTTTTCAAAATCTCTGCACCCGCATCATAGGCAGCCACCCCCGTCTCGGCCTGAAGTTCGACCCGGAGCAATCCGGGATTAAACGAGCGACCTTCATAGACAAAGCGGGAGAGGGCAAAGCCTGCCAGTGATGAGCGTGCGGGGACAAGCTCACGGCGTGTAAAGCGCACCCCGCCACGTCTGGCCAGGTATTCCCGCATCAGCCACTGGGGCATGAAACCCACCTTCCAGGCACCAATATGCTGGTTGGGGCACAGGACATAGCGCACCCGGGGAGTGTCCTCGATCTGCCTGAGCAGGAGATTCGCCCCATTGGCCCTGAGTCCGGTTGCAAATGGCCACCAGGACCCGATCCCCTCTGAGCCCATGGCATCATTGGTTGTCACACTGGGGTTGGCATGCCCACGCGGCGAAACAAGGCGCCAGAGCCAGGCAAGCGCCGGGGGGAGGACATGAAAGAGTCCCAAAATGCCGTAGGTCGGATTATCAGCAGTACACGGAGGCATCCGCACACCAAAACTGCGTACATCTACCGAAACCGGCTTGTTGGTCACATCCGGTACGATCTGCCGCGGCAGGACAAAGCGTGGATTGGGACAAGTCTTGCCCGGCTCGTCCTCGATATGTTCCCAAAGCAAAGCCGTGCTTCCCGGCTGGGCATCGATATTGAGGAACAAAAGTGGCGCGGCAGGATGAATAGCCCGGGCCTCAATATCCGGATCCGTCCCATAGTTTTTGATATGGTCCACCCGGATAAACCAGGCCGCCTCGGCATCGCACAAAACCAGCTTGCCGTCACCCTTCTGCATCGCAGGATGGCAGAGTGCCATGTCGTCTGTAACAGGCTTGAGATCACATCCACGCGGAAGGGTGATAAAGTCCTTTTCGCCGCTCTTGATGTTTTCGCCAAACAGGATGCTCCCGTCGTACTCACGGTGCATGTGCTCAAGCATCTCGCTTTTTCCACCACCGGACGCACCCTCGTGCATGATTGCAAGCTTGAGATCGTAGGGCGTCACCACCTGTACACAGGAAGCATGGGCCGTGATCCAGCCTTCACGCTCACCCCGTTCGATCAGCGCACCGTAGATACCTTTTTTTGCACTGGGACCCGGATAGAGATTATAGCTGAAAATCTCGTGGACCTGCTCTGTCCGGTTATGAATCACGATCTGCTTTCCCGCAAAATGGGTGTGCCTGAACGGCGGTGCGGTATAAATGATCGTTGACACCGGAAAATCGCCCTCAAGTGCGCGCAAATCCACCACACCCTGCAAGAGACCAAGCCCAAGAGCGAAAAATCCGGCATTGGCCGGCGCAATCGCCAGCGCATTCATCCCGATATCCTGCTGCCCGGCCCTGAAGGCAAAAACGGCCAGATCCTGCCCTTTCAGCCAGTCCAGCGTCTCCTGCCTGAGGCCCGTAAAGGGTGTTCCAAATTTGTCGGCGTAGCGTTCCTTGTCGCTGGGCAAATCGTCCCCGATCAGCATGCTGTCGGGATCACGACGACGCATATAGGGCTCAACGTAGTTGGCAGCGATTCCGTTTTTGACACGGCAGACCACAGCCTCAACTACCCGGCCTTTTCCGGGAACCTCGTACGCCACTTCGCAGGAACAATTGTCCCCGCAGACAGAGAGAGCGCGCAGATCTTCGACGGTATGGGCAATCGTCAGACTGCGGCAGCCGCTGAGCACGCCGGCGACATCCGGAGAAAGGGAGAGCCTGGCGAGAAGCGAATCGGTATTCATCAAATCCTCCATAAAGAGTACAGGGAATCACATCCCTTGGGCTTGAAGGTACTTGTTCCCGACGGTACAGGCAAGCCGTGCAAATCTCATTTCTCGTATCCCTGTATACAGCAAGACCCAGCCCATACATCCGGCGGGGTCTGGCTATATCGTCCGTCCATTGATGGTGCTTACGGACGGGCATCATTGTTGCACGGGATCACTCCTGCCAGCTTCCGAGACCGCTGGCCATTGTTGTACCATTGATAGTCGCATACCCGTTCCATTCGGTCGCCGGGTCAAATACCAATGTCCCCGGAGCCCGTCCGCCGGTGACAGTTTTTTTCCGGCGCAGGATCTTGCCTTGGGTCTTGACTGGATCCACCCCCCAGTACCCAGCAGCAGGCTGATATCCAATCTGGCCAATCACATCGACCACGGCCCCTGTCGGACTGCGCAAAAGAATGGCATCATCTCCATTGAAGTCGAGCGAGCCGACATCCTTGTTCTTTTTTGCCAAAATTGCCGGATCAGCACCCGAATTGACAAACACATAACATTGACCGGATTGGAGGATGGTTCCGTACGTCCCTGCCGCCCATGGTGTGTCCCAAAAAGTTGAGGATCCGTTCTTATACAGCTCAATCGTGTACTGGTCCAACTGTACGGGATACCCCGTTCCATTGTAAATCTCCAACACCTTGTTATCGCCACCACCCTCGATGTACTCGCTGAAAATCAGGGAAGTCAGTGGCTGGGCGGCTGGCCCGCTGGCATCCTCAACCTTGAAGGAACCCCCATACATGACTCTGGACTGCCGTGCCCCGTCGTCCGCCATCAGATAGATGTGGTTGGCCACACCGGCAGTCAGTCCAGAGACAAAGTCCGACCATGACTGCGCCCCGGAGTCAAACATATCCGCATGCGCCTTGTAGACATTCACATTCGTGTAATCCACACCGGCGATGATCTGGGCAGCCGTCGGCGGGGTGGCCCTGTCCACCACAACGATGTAGACATCGGCCGTCTCGGCGAGAGTAAACGAAACAGCAAGAGTTCCATTTGATGTCCCGTCTCCGCGGTACCACTCGGACGAGACGCCACTGACAAGCGGGGCCTTGGCCGTGATCCATGCCACGTCAATCAGGCTCGGCAGTCCTGCATCCTCGGCCCAAACCTCGAGCTTATGGGTAACTGCGCTATCGAACGTACAACTGTGCGTAACAGTCCCGGCCGGATTGGACCAGGTCTTGATGACAGTCCCATTCAGGGCCAGCTTGAGCGTCTTGACACCTGTCCCCACATCGCTATTGGTGATAGTTACCGTCAGCGGCTCGTTGACCGTGGCAGATGATCCATCAAGAGGGCTGACAAATCCCGCCAGCGGCCTGATGGGATCCCAGACAAACGAGCGGCTTGTCTCGCTGTACTGCCCCATATTGCC
>JAKPMW010000082.1 GCA_029548715.1 Spirochaetota bacterium
CGGGTACCCCTTGCGGGGACATCAGCGTATGCCGTGCTACCGGCACGATAGATCACCCTGCCTACCCGCTGGATATGACCCTTAAGGTCCGGGTTGTCTATCTGCTCGTAGATCGAAATATCAAAGGTATATGGAAGATTGAGTTCATCAAGCTGGTCGCTCAGTGGAAAGACGGTCTCCCGCAGCCCCAGGGAAGCTCCGGTCAGGGTGATGTCGATATCCGAGCCATCACGAAAGGTACCTTTGGCCCGTGAGCCGTACAGGATAACGGTTTCGATGGCGGGAAAGGTCCTGAAGACGGCCACCAACCGGTCGAGCACCCTGCCCTCAAGCCCGAATGCATCATGCATCGTCTTCGGCCTCCGCCAGCCGTGAAAACCGGTCCGCAAACTCGACAAATGCGGGATAATACAGATCCATGATGGCACGATAGACCGTCTCTGCAACAGCGTGATTGTAGGTATGCGATGTCAGATTGCGGGACTGGATCATCTCCATCCAGACCTCTCCGCTGGTCACAAGGCCATTTTTGAAGGCCTCGCGGGTATTGTCCTTTGAGCCAACAAGGCCCACAAATCCCTTGTCCGCCAGATAGTCCTTGATGGTATTCCAGGCAAGTTCATGGACGTATTCAAACCCCTGGATAATGCCCTGCTTTTCAAGCTTGCTCAACTCGCGCGTCCCGCCAAGCTGGACACCCTCCTTGAGTTCGTCAAATGCCTTGAGATAATTTGCAAAGCGCTGCACCCATCTGACATCCTGCGTCATATCCGCCCCTGCTCTTTGGCACATCCTGACACCAATGCTGTGAGTATACACCACAGTCACCGGCAAGGCCAATACCGGTTCGGGGGGAGGCATGTGCGATGCCGCGCGCTATCGATACAATCCTTTTCGGGGGAAATGGTTGATGCCTCGTGCTATAGATCCAATCTTTTTCGGGGGGAGGTCTCCCCCCCCGCGCGAGCCGCAGAGAAGCATCCATATAAAAGGCCGCAACAAGGTCGGCAAGCGTGCTGCCGGGTCTCGCGCTCCCCTCTCTGTGCGGATCGATGCGTTTTCGTATCAGCCTGCAATATTCTTGTCTCCCGCTGCGTACAAACAGGTGATGCCTCTCACTGGTCGGATGGATACAGCACGATCCCTGCCGCATCGCCTGATGCGGCAGGGCGATCGCCTGCGTTGCGTATCCCGATTTGACACACAGCGGCGAGGTGTGGTATACTACGTACTTGATTTGACACGAGCCAACGAGGGATTGACAAAAGCCTGTGGGCTGTGCAGGGATACATCCTGACGAGCTGGCCCGCTTTTTTTCTGTCCTGTCCCTGATACTGCTGGAGGCCTGCATCTGAACAACTTTGGTGAATTTGTCAATTTTATCTGGTCGGTTGCCGACCTCTTGCGCGGGCCGTATCGGCCCAATCAGTACAAGGATGTCATGCTGCCCCTGGTCGTCCTGCGGCGGATGGACTGCGTGCTTGAGCCGACCAAGGACAAGGTCCTGGCGCGGGCCAAAGAACTCGCCACGGGCAAGATCAAAAATCTGGATCCGCTCTTGAACAAGGTGGCCGGACAATCGTTCCACAATACCAGCCGTTTTACCTTTGAAAAGTTGAAGGGCGACCCCGAAAAACTGGCCGCCAATCTCATCAACTACATCAAGGGCTTTTCAAAAAATGCCCGCGACATCATTGAGCACTTCGGCTTTGAAACGCAGATCGCGACGCTGGACAAGGCCGACCGGCTCTTTCTCGTCGTCTCGAAGTTTTGCGAGATCGACCTCCATCCCGACCGCGTCTCGAACATCGAGATGGGCTACATCTTCGAAGAACTGATCCGCCGTTTTAACGAAGCGAGCAACGAGGAGGCCGGCGACCACTTTACGCCGCGCGAGGTGATCCGCCTGATGGTCAACATCCTCTTTACGCCCGATGCCGCCGTCTTGACAACAAAGGGCAGCCTGCGCACCCTCTATGACCCGGCCTGCGGGACGGGCGGCATGCTCTCGGTCTCCGAAGAATATTTGCGCGAGCTCAATCCCGACGCCCGGCTCGAGGTCTTCGGCCAGGACTACAACGATCAGGCCTACGCCATCTGCGGGTCGGACATGCTGATCAAGGGCCAGAGTCTCGACAATATCCGTTATGGCGACACCTTTACCGAAGACCATTTCCGTGGCAAGCAGTTCGACTACATGCTGGCCAATCCGCCGTTTGGCGTGGAATGGAAACCGCAGCAGGTGGCCATCCAGCGCGAACATGACACGGAGGGGTTTGGCGGCCGCTTCGGCGCGGGCCTGCCGGCGATCAGCGATGGCTCGCTCTTGTTTTTGCAGCACATGATCAGCAAGATGAAGGAGGCGAAAGAAGGCGGGA
>JAKPMW010000086.1 GCA_029548715.1 Spirochaetota bacterium
GTCATCACGCCCATCATCACGCAAAAGACGGGCTGGATCCCCAATGCCTCCGCCTTGCCGATCCCGATGATCGTAAACACCCCGATCCCGACCGCATCAAAGGTGAGCAGCACATGGCGAAACCGGTCCATAAAACGGAAAAACAGCAGGGTGATCAGGACAGCGGACACGATGGCCCAAAAATACGTGATATCCTGCATCCAAAAGATCGGCTCGTAACCCGCAAACACAGTCCGGCCCAGGATCATGTCCCGCAATGTACCGCCACCGACTGCCGTCACGAAGGCGATCACGAGGGCCCCAAAGAGGTCAAACTGTTTTCGGGCTGCAATGATGGCCCCCGAAACGGCAAAGGTAAAGGTTCCGACAATATCGAGAAAGTATACGAGATTCATCCAGTCTGCCCCCCGGCCAAATATGCAGCATGTCACTGCCCCGGGACAAGGACCCGGTTTCCTTCAACCACAACAGCCGTCAGCAGCCAGTCGCCGTCGAATTGCCAGTGACAGACAAACTCCTGTCCGGCATGAAACACCAGCCTGCCTTGTGCTCCCAAACCCAGGGTCCGCCGGATGACAAGCCTGGCAACCCCGCTCCCGGGACAGCCTGCAGGCACTCCGGGCATCCCCCCTGGTCCTGGCCAGACAAGGCTCGCATCATCAAACCCGAAAAATTCACCGCACAGCGGATAGACGGCCTTGTACAAACTTTCTTTCGCCGAAAACAGGACGAGCCGCAGCCCGGGATCAGCGACTGCGGCATGCATACGCAGATCAGCAGCGGACAAAATGTGCTGCCAGGCAGCCTCGGATAGAACACGCCCCGCACGCTCAAGATCAATGCCCACTGCCAGGACTGTTTTTTGGGGAACAGCCTCCGCCCGCCTGGATTCGTTTGCAGCGACGGGTAGCCCGTCTGCCCGCAGGCAGCCCGCTGCCACCAGCCCCTTCGTGTGGGTGATGCTGCCCGTAAAACCGGTCGGCCAGAGTGGTTCACCCCGCGTACCCTGGGGAATGGCACAAGCCTGTCCGCCTGACAGGACCAGGGCCTCCCGCGCCGCTCGACGACCCGTCAAAAATTCGCGTTTTCTGTGCCCCTGCATCATCGCCGCGAGGGACGCTTCCTCGGAAAACGGACAGGTCTCCTCCCGTTCATCCGGCGGACAGACAACAAGGGACACACGATGCCCCTCAAGCCAGCGCGCCACGCATGCAAACTGCGGAATCATTCGTCGAGAAACATGACCTCGGCGGCCGAAACCGAGCAGACCTTGCCGTCCGCGACCACCTGGCCGAGCACTGTTCCAAAAAAACCGTCGTAGGTAATACCCCGGGCATAGAGTGTCGCTGTCACCCCGGGTACAAGCGGCTCGAGAAACAAGGCACCAAGGAGTTTGGTGGCCCGGACTGCGGGAGGAACGGCATCCGCCGGAATGTCGACCCGACCACTCTTGAGGAAAAACGCCAGACACAGCCCAAGCTGGCCCGTCATCTCGACCTGCAGACAGCCGGGATAGAGGGGATAGTCCGGAAAATGACCGCGAAAAACGGGATCAGCCGGATCGATATAGCGGGTTCCCCGCACAAGACTTTCGGGCCCGCAAAAATCAACCCCAGTCACACTGTCAACCAGTAAAAACGGATCGCGGTGCGGCAATACCCGCATCAGGCTGTCCCTGTCGAACGTCACAGAAGAAAAAGAGCCGCTCGCGGCGAGCTCATCGTCCGTCGCGAGCGGTTTTTTGCGGTACTTCTTGAGAAGCGCCTCAATCTCCATCGTTACTTCCCGATCAGGCCGGCCTGGCGCATGCGCTTGGCAACCTTGTCCTCGATGATCCCGAGAGCTTCATCCATCTCTTCCTTGGTAAGCTGGGCAGACATGGAGATCCTGAACCGTCTGGCTTCCGCGGGTACGGCGGGA
>JAKPMW010000106.1 GCA_029548715.1 Spirochaetota bacterium
TCCCCCAATGCCAGCACGTCGTGAATTTGCAGTGCGTTGTTTGTGTGTATAGGGACATTTATCCGTCATCCCGGAAATGGAGCTGACTGGAGCCCTGGAGGGGCGGAAGCAGCTCCCTGCGCCATGGATGGCGCGGAAGAAATATCCTTAAAATGTACTGTTCGTTCGTGATAAGGGAGAAATGGAGCTGACTGGAAGGCTGGATGCCTGAAAGCAGCTCCCCGTGACAGGATGTCGCCAAGTTGCAGTGCGTACTTTGTAATAAAGGGAAATTATATTGGTTAGAATGGAGCTGATGGGAGTCGAACCCACGGCCTCTACGATGCGAACGTAGCGCTCTCGCCAACTGAGCTACAGCCCCGAGGAATACGTTTGTATCTTACTCATCCCCCCGGGCAGGTGTCAACAGATTTGCGTCCGTCGGGTGTCCCCGCAAAAAGCAGGAGCTATCCCGGCGATGTCCCCCTGCGGAAGAGTTGTTCTGAGGGCAGGGCGCACATGGCCCGCCTGAGGACTGTTCCCCATATAAAACCAAAACTGCCTGCATTGCATCAAGAGACGAGACAAGCAGCTCCACTTCGTGCTACATTCTTCTTGTATTTGATACCATCATAAGACGGGAAACAAATTCGCATGATCCAGGTCCAATCCATCAGCAAGCGTTTTACCGTTGCCGGCCAGCCCTTTTTGGCACTCGACGATGTCTCCTTTGAGATCGCCGAAAAGGATTTTGTCTGTATCGCCGGAACGTCCGGCTCGGGGAAGACAACCCTGCTCAATATCATGGCCGGCATCCTCTCCCCGACAGCGGGGGCCGTCATGTTTCGGGAAAAGAACATACACCTCATGTCTGACCGCGAGCTCTCGCGCTTTCGCGGGGATGAGCTGGGCTTTGTCTACCAGAGCTTCAACCTGATTCCCCGCCTGACTGTGGCCGAAAACGTCCGGGCCCCATTGTATTTCGGAAAAAAGACAGACCATGACGTCGGACGGCGGATCACGGCCATTCTCGAGACGGTCGGGATTCCCGAAAAGGCCAACGAATACCCGCACCAGCTCTCCGGTGGCCAGCTCCAGCGCGCCGCGATCGCCCGGGCCCTGGTCCGCACGCCCTCGCTCCTTCTGGCTGACGAACCAACGGGTAACCTTGACGCGGCG
Organism: Spirochaetota bacterium; assembly: GCA_029548715.1. GTDB lineage: Bacteria > Spirochaetota > JAGLSM01 > JAGLSM01 > JAKPMW01 > JAKPMW01. Next base: position 1,159 of record JAKPMW010000106.1, read on the forward strand.
ACCGGGCTGGAGATTATCGAGCTGTTCAAAAAACTCAATGCCGAGGGAACCACGATCCTCGTTGTCAGTCACGACCAGCGCTTTTTCGAAGCTGCAGCCCGGACCCTTGTGCTGGACTTCGGCAAGCTCGTCAGGACAACAACCGGTACGACCCGCAAGACGGCACGCACGAAAAAGGGGGCCTAAGCGCATGCACGGTTTTCTCTCCATCCTCGCCACCAATTTGCACCGCAACTTCATGCGCAGCTTTTTTTCCAGCATCGGGATCATCATCGGGATCGGGTCGCTCTACTTTTTCATCACCATCGGAAGCGGGATCAACGATTTTATCGTCGGGCGCGAAATGCAAAAACTCCCGATGAACATGATGCGGGTCCGGACGACCGAGCTCTCCCTCGGGGTCTTTCGCTTTGGCCAGCCGGATTTCATGCGCTCGGCGACGATCACCGAAAAGGCCCTCGACCGCTTCCGCTCGATCAACGGGGTCCGTACCATCTATCCGGTGATGAACGTCCTCTTTCCCATTTCTGCCGTACTGTCCTTTTCGTCCATTCTGCCCGATCAAAGCTTTCGTCGCGGGTACCGGACGGACCTGATCATGTCCGGAGCCCCCGAGGAGCTTGTGCGCGAGGATATCGCACTCTCCAATGCGGCCTTTGACGGCAAGGCCTGGCCCATCCCGGTCCTGCTGTCACGCCACATCCTCGACATCTACAATTCGGGCTTTGCCGCCGGGCAAAACCTGCCCAAGCTGTCCGAAAAGGCCCTGGTCGGTTTTCAGTTCGACCTGATCCTCGGGCAGTCAACACTGCTGCGCAGGGCAGGGGGCCCGGTCTCGTCCGTCCCCTGCCGGGTCGTGGGGTTTACCGAAAAAGCCGAAATGCTGGGGCTGGTCATGCCGCTTGAGCGGGTGCGTGAATTCAACCGGCAGTTTGTCGACGGCTGGACCGAAAACAAGTACTCCAGTGTCTACATTCTCGCTGCCAGCTCGGACAAGGTGGCGACCATCGCTGACGAGATCGAAAAGACCGGCTTTACCGTGTTTGCCGAAAAGAAACTCTCCAACCTGATCACCCTGGTCACCTTTATCCTCGGGCTCTTTTCGCTGATCATCATCATGGTGGCGGCGATCAGCATCTTCAACGCCTTTACGGTCATCGTCAACCAGCGCCGGATGGAAATCGGGCTCTTTCGCTCGTTTGGAGCCACGCGCAACCTGATCCGGACCCTCTTTATGAGCGAAGCCGCCGTGGTAGGAAGCTGCACCGGAATCATCGGTCTTGTCCTCGGGGTCTTTCTTGTCCGCGGCGCATGGTCGCTGGCACGCAGTTTTTTGCCGGCCTTTCTCCAGTCGATGGAATCCATCTTTCCGGTCTCGCCGGGACTGCTGTTTATGCTGTTTGCGGGCTCGGTGCTGGCATCGCTTGTTGCCGCCTGGGTCCCGGCCCTGGTCGCCAGCCGGATCGAAATCAGTGATGCAGTGAGGCGGACATGACCCTGATACAACGTACATTCTGCATTCTCTTTCTGGGAGTGCTTTCCCTGCAGGGGTGCGGATCATCCGAATATGACCGGCTCAGCCGTGCGGCCCTCCTCGAATATCTTCCTGACCAGACGGATGCAGTTGTCCTGCTCCCCTCGCATGAGCAGGCAGCACGGCATCTCTTTACAATATTTGTGCACTTTTTCGGCGAGGACGCCCTGCGGGAACTCAAGTCCAAGCTCTTTCGAAACCTGATGAACGAGAGCGGGCTTGATCTTCTCTCTCCATCCTCGCTCTCCGACAACGGAATTGCACTTGACCAGCCGATTGCCTTTGCGGGCACCCGGCAGGGCGGGGTGTATGCCTCAATCCCCCTTGTAAGCCCCGAAAAGGCCGAACGCTTTGCCGCGGGTTTTTCGGCAGCCTTTTCAAATCACGCCTCACGCCGGCTATCAGTCAGTCCCAACGTACGCTGTTTCCTCAGCCAAAACCGCCTGCACATCCTCGCCGGTGGCCTGGCCGCCGGGACCAACCAGTCGGCATGGACCAATCTGTCAGCCCGGGTTGAACAGGCTCCCCGTTCCCTTGTGGCCATTGTCTCTGCCAACAACGCACTTGTCACCGGCGGACTGCTGCCTGTATACGCCCAGCCCGGCCGTTCGCTGATAACGCTTACCCGGGAGGGCGACCGTCTGCAGGCCGAAGTCAGCGGTCCCGCAATCACACTGGACCTCCTGGCGCCTGTCCGGTATTCCATGCCCCTGGCCCTGCCAGCGGGCTGGGCTCAGGGCGGGCAGGGGATCAATCCCTGTTTTTCCCGTTCGGATCTGGCGGGGGTCTCCCTCGTGCTGCATCTGCAAGCCATCTGGGACCAGACGCTCCGGCCGTTTGTCCTTGAGCAGATCAGACGCAGCACAAAAGCGCTTGACAATCCCCTGACCCGGCTGCTTGCGGGCGGCAAACCCCTTGAAGAACGCATCCTCGGCATGCTGGATGTTGAAAACGCCATCCTCGGAAATCTGACAGGCCGTGTCGGGTTTGTTCTCCGCTCGCTGAAAAACTTTTCGCTCCTCTCGCTTTCCCCTTCACGACTGCAGGATTCAATGGATGGGGTACTCGTTTTCGAAACGCCCCGGGCAGCATCCGCCCAGGCCATCATGAAGCACATCGCCGGATTTTCGGCACTTCCGACCGGAAACCAGCTTGAAATCAGCCAGTCTGTCGAGGCAGGCGTCTCCATCGTCTCCTTTTCGGCCCCACGCTTCCGCATGCCTGATATTCACGTTGCATCCGCAGGACGATTCATCCTCGTGGGCATCTCAAAAACCGGACTGGCGTCGTTCGCTGTTCAGGGTGAGAGACGCAGCAGCAGCGAGTCGATTTTTGGCGCACAGGCAGCCGGGCTCCTTGCGGCAGCCCAGCATGACACAAGTCTCTTCCTGTCCCCGGCAGCGCTCTTTGGCGCAGTGACCGGGACACTGGACGCAGGGACGCAGCGCAATCTCGAACCCTTTGCCGCACAGATCCGCAAGGCCAGTGCGCTTTCCCTCATTCAGTTCCGGACAGCCACGGGAACCCGAATCCTGGGACAATGCATTCTCTCCGCGAAACCATCCGAGCAGGACCCCTTTGAGGACGCCACCCGAAAGAGTGATCCGCTCCTCTGGATCCTGGGGCTGATCCTGCTGGCTGTCTTTTTGGGTCCGCTGGGGCTGGGGATTGTACGACGGTACCGGCAGCGATGAGGTGGTGTGTGCAGAGAGGGGCGGCACTGGTGTTTCTGGCGATGGCATTGCCGCTCGCTGCCGACCCCCTGCAAAACTACAATCTCTACAGCAACACGCCCCGTGTCCGGATTGTCAACACCGTGCGCCAGCTTGACTCCCTCTGGGAGTCCGATGAGCAATACCGGGTGATCTCACAGTTCAGCAACGACTTCGGCCTGCAGGGAAGTTCCTTTTTTCTCCCGGCCAGCTCATCCAACCGGCTGGTCGCCTCCCGGGGATCGCTGACCCGTATTTTCACCAATGTCTCCCGGGTCTGCCGTCTTGATCTGGCCTTTTCCCGGCGGGGCCTGAACCTGGTCAGCCTTGTGTTTGCAACACCCATCGAGCTCCCGCTCTGGGCCGGAAGCATCGAGTTTTGGGGCCACGGTCACGGGATCCGTCATGGATACCGCGTCATCTACCGGGATGAAGCCGGGCAGCACCATAGCCTTGATTTCGGAACCACGAGCCACTACGGGTGGCGGCGCTTTTCGGCTGCCATCCCCCTGCGGGCCGACCTCAACCGTCCGTTTTCCGAACGATACAGAAAACTCTTTCTTACCTCTCTCGTGGTCCTTGACGATCACGCCTCGCGCTCCGCAACAACTGTGCTCCATCTGGCGAATCTGGCTGTCAGCCGTATTCGCAGAACGCTGGCAAACCAGAAAGAGTTTTGGCAGTTCAGGCGCCTGTTTTCATTTGACCCCTTTTCACTCCCGGCGATTGCCACCCGCTTTCATGGCTACACAAACATCCGTGTCCGAGCGGTCCGGATCAGCCCGCCTGAACTGGCGCAGGCCCCGCATCCCCTGAAGTCAGGCCTGGTCCTTCAGGCTGACTGGTTATCCCAGGGAATGCACCGTACCATCCTCAGGTTCAGGACACCGCTTGAGGCCCGTGTCTGCCGGCATGTCATCCTGACTGTTCGGGGAAGCCAGCGACACGAACGCCTCTGGATCCTGGTGCAAAACACTCTTGGGGAGCATTTTCTCCTCCGGGCAGGGATTGTGGACTTTGAGGGCTGGCACAAGATCTCGCTTGAGATTCCGCACTGGATCATCCAGAAATCCGCCAATGTGACTGAAAAACGTGGTTTGTATATCCGGGACATCCTCATCGAACCAGCCGAACCGATCATCGCCAGAGATGGACTGGATCTGGCCTTTGGCTCGGTCTCGGTCGTCGAAGACACCGAGGATTTTTTGGCCCCGGCCCTCGAAATTCTGGAAAAATGGTAGTCCAGCGCCTGTGATACAGGACTGACAGCGTGCATCCGGCGCTGGACAACTGGCTGGCATCCAGCCGGGCAGACAGGATCAGGCAGGATATTCAGGGACTTATCTGAATGGAGTGAAAAGTAAATTGGAAAGAATTTAATCCGGGATTGTTCCGGCAAAAAAACTGGGCCAGGCGGGGCACCAGTTTTTCGCTCACCCACCCATTGCGTCATCCTGCTTGATCGCATGGCTTCTCCGTGATAGACTGGCCAGGTTGTACACTCCATCAGGACGGGGCATAGAGCATGAATACGGCACATCTTCGCAAATATCTGGCCGGCTTGGGTATTGCACTGGCAACCTCTGCAATACTCGTTTTTCTCTTGAGCAAATGGGGACTCTTCCAGCAGATCGAGCTCCTCTTGCTCAATCTCAGGCATGAGGTCCGCTATGCACGGGAGGGGGATACCGTCCTCGCAGACAATGTGCAATTGCAGACTGCCCGCGAAGGCAAGAGCCCGGACATTCATATCATCAAAATGGACGAGCATGCCTTTTCGGCCTTTGGCCCCTTTCCCTGGAAACGCTCGACCTATGCCAGGCCTCTTGAGAAATTCTCGCGCGGACAACTGACGGTTTCACTTTCATGGAACGGAGTGCAGGATCCAGCCCATGCCCGCTACTGCGTATACCAGAGCGAAAGCCCGATCCGCAGCACAGACGATCTTGCCAAGGCCACGCTCGCCCGTACCATTGCCTCGTCCGATGAACAGATGTTCAGCGATGTCCTGATCGTCAAGCCGGGACGCTGGTACTTCGCAGTAACCAGCGTCAACAGCAACGGCATCGAAAACCGGCACATTGCCTTCCGGACCAATGCCACTGAATTTCCTGTCAGCATCCAGATCAAGCCGGCCCTGGCCGCCGATGCCCAGCAATGGGACAAGCAGTATCAGCTCGAAATGGTTCGCGAGCTTCCCAAATCCGCTGTCACCAACAGCAGCCAGGCCGTTGCATCGGGTATGCGGGCCCTGCTCAATTATCCCGAAGCGGTCTTTTTTGACGTATTCATGCTGGATCACAAGGACAAGGATGATGACCAGATCCTTTTCAGCTCCTTTGCAAAAAACAGCTCCGTCTTTGTTGACTACAAACTCAACGATGACAACAGAAGCCCCAATCCTCCGGATTTTTCCAGACGCATCCAGGCGCTTCAGCGACACACCATTGCAGCAGACCAGGTTCATGACAAGCGAAGTGAAATTTACGCACCTGGAGTTTCACTGCCGATTCCGGAAGTGATCGAATCCGTCGACGGTGCAGGATTTGCAAATGCTGTCCGGGATGCAGACGAGACCATCCGCTCGTGGAAACTGGTTGTACAGTTTGAAGGTGACAAGTATCCAAACCGCTACTACCCCTCGGCGCCACTCCTCCTGGCCATGAAATACTTTAG
>JAKPMW010000107.1 GCA_029548715.1 Spirochaetota bacterium
CAGATTGCCGCAGTCCAGGCCTTCAACGATGCGGGAATCAGACAGGATGATATTGACCGTGAACCGTATCGCTATGGTGCCATTATCGGCACAGGCGATGCGGGCAACTGGGGTCACTACAAAGCCTGCCGCTCGATCGACAAAAACAATACCGTCGACATGGTCTCACCGTTTTATGTCGTCGGTGTCATCCCCAACACGCCTCCGGCGTATTTTGCCAAGGACAGGAATTTTCAGGGGCCAAATTTTTCGGTCAACTCTGCCTGCGCGACAAGCAACCATGCCATCGGGGTGGCCGCTACCATCATCAAGTCCGGTCTGGCCGATGTCATGATGGCCGGAGGATGCGAAAGCGTCGTCAATACAGCCGGCATCGCCGGGTTTAACGCCATTGGCGCCCTCTCAAGACGAAACAATGATCCCACAACCGCAAGCCGTCCCTTTGACAAGGACCGTGAGGGGTTTGTCCTGAGCGAAGGTGCCGGAGTGCTCTGCCTTGAGGAACTGGAGCACGCCAAGGCACGCGGTGCCACAATTTACGCAGAGCTTTCGGGCTACGGACTTTCCTGTGACGCCTATGATCTTGTCGCTCCCCACCCCGAGGGACGCGGCGCGGCGATGGCCATGTCAATGGCCATCGAGTCAGCCGAGCTCAACCTCTCTGATATCGAGCTGATCAATGCCCACGGGACATCGACCCCCCTGGGTGACCTGGCCGAGGCCCGCACCATCCGGCGCCTGTTTGGAGACCTGGCCGATACCATCCCGGTCCACAGTACCAAGTCGATGATCGGTCACCTGGTCGGAGCCGCCGGGGGCGTCGAGGCCATCGCGGCCATCATGGCACTCCACAAGGGCGTGATCCATGCATCCATCAACGTGTTTGAGCAGGATCCGGAGCTCAAACTCAACGTCGTCGCCAATCAACCCCTCGAGCGCAAAGTCAAACACGTCCTGTCCAACAGCTTCGGGTTTGGTGGCCAAAACTCAACCATCATCCTCTCACGTTTTGAGGGATAACCCCGGACCATCATTCCGGCGTTTTTTGCACCCCCGGTCGGGGGTGTTTGTTTTTACAGGAGGAGACGGATGATTTCCGCACATCACCCTTGCAGACAGTGCGGAGCCTGCTGTATCGCACCTTCGATTTCAAGCCTGGACAAACCGGCCGGAATCCGTTGCCCGCATCTCACGAGCGGTCACACCTGCAGCATCTTTGGAGCAGCCAGCCGCCCTCGGGTCTGCTCGTCCTACCCCCCGGGGGAGGAATGCGGAAATTCGTTTACGGAAGCCATGGAGATACTCACCAGGCTCGAAACACTCACCTCGCCTGCCCGGGGCGAAGACCAATGAGTGTGGCCAAATGACCCGGCTCACGCCCTCATCAACAATATCACTTACAGCGAATCCAGGGAGAGGACAAGCCGAACCCCTGTCTCGACCTGCTTGAGAAGCCCGAGCGGCACCGCTCCGACGCACTCGCGCAAAAACCGTTTATCCAGCGTCACAATTTGCGACACATTGATGACGGAATCTTTGGGAAGTCTGGAAACACCCGCCGGAAGCAAGACATTCCCCGGGGCCTGGGCCAATCGCAGTGTCCCGCTGATGACCAGACAGAGCACCGTCTGAATCCGGCTCTGGTTGAAGGTATCTGCCTGAATGACCAGGACTGGCCGGGCATACCCGGGTCCTGAACCTTCAGGCTCATCCAGGTCAGCCCACCAGATCTCTCCGCGGTTCATGGCCACCTGTCGGAGCGAAGCGCACGGGACTGCATCTCTGCCAACCCGGCATCCAGCGGCTCACTGGTATCACCGTAGACGGCATTGAGGGAATCACTGACCGAAAACTCCCCGCGCAGGGACAGATACTCGCGGACCGCATCGGCAATCAACCCACTGCGAGTGGTATGCGTCTTGTCTGCGTAGCGCTCAACCGCCTGAAAAAGATCGTCCTTGAGGGAAATCGCTGTTTTCATACTGTCAGTATAACCGAAGTCATACCCGCTGTCAAGGCAAAGGGCATGCTTATTCGCTGCTTGCGTCAGTTTTTCGACTCATCAGGGGGAGGGCCAACCCCCGGTAGACCGAAAAGAGCCGAACGACAATGATGAAGCCGATTGTCACAAGGACCCTCAGGTCATGCACCAGCAAGCCGTCAAGCAGGTAATAGACCACCCCGCCTGCAATGCAGGCTGTCGCATAAATCTCCTTGCGCAGGACGATCGGGCTGGTCTGGCAGATCACGTCCCGCAGCATCCCTCCCATGACAGCCGTCATCACGCCCATCATCACGCAAAAGACAGGCTGGATCCCCAGTGCCTCGGCCTTTCCAATCCCGATGATCGTGAAGACACCGATCCCGACCGCATCAAAGGTGAGCAGCACATGGCGAAACCGGTCCATAAAACG
>JAKPMW010000115.1 GCA_029548715.1 Spirochaetota bacterium
GTTCGGCACGGGGGCAGGGTGTTGCATCCCAGTTGCTGACCGCCTTTTGTGATATGGCAACCAGCCGGAGTCACTGCATTGAAGCCTGGGCCGCCATGGATGACTGGGCCTCGCTCAATGTGCTGGCAAAATGTTCGTTCAGGCCTCCGGCGACCACAAGAGGGGCATCCCTGCCCCGTGGTCACACTTCGGCATCCATGCCTACGCACCTTGCGACGGTCCTGCATCGCTGGATCGGGGATTGAGGGTGGGGCTACCTGAACGTGATTTCGACCGTTTTTGCGGCCGAGTTTCCCTGGAAATCACGTGCCGTAACCCTGATGCGGTGCAGGCCGACCAGATTTCGATATTCCCCGCCGGAGAGGAAGCCGCTGGGTGTGTAGACATCCTCAAAGCTGCTCCCGTCGGCGAGCGTCAGGCGGCCGTTTTTTTCGACCAGCTTGTCAAAGACGATCTGCCTGACCTGCTGTTCATCGATATGGAAGCGGACTTCGGCTGGCCCGATGGTGTTGAGCCTGCGGATCTGCTCCTGCGAATCCCATACCCGGGTCAGGAGGCGGAATGTGTCGATTCCGCTGACCCTGTACTTTGCCGGAACCGTGACTGCGCGCTCATCGACAAAGAGCAGTACCGAAGCGATTTCCGGGGCGATCCGGTCAGGATAGTCAGGCAGGACTGAGAGAGGGTTGAGATAGCCCTTTTTGCCTCCTATTCCAAGATGCAGGTGTGCTCCGAAAGAGCGGCCCGTGTTGGCCGTGATTCCGATGACATCTTTTGATCCGAGGTTTGTCCTGCCTGTGGCAACCGATCCCTTCTTCATGTGGTAGTAATAGCTCCGCATGTTTTCGCTGTGCTGTACGACCATCAGGTTGCCATTGCCGAACCCGCGATAGAGGGGGTGTTCGGCTTCGTCGAAATAATAGACTACCTGGCCTTCGGCGATCGGGCGCACATCCTGCCCGTCCCCACCCAGATCAATCCCGCTGTGAAAGTGGTCGCCGCGCGATTCGCCGAAGGTTGCAGTCAGGAGGACTTTTTCAACGGGCCATGCGTATCGAGCCGGAGCGGCAATGGCCTCGATCGCGGCAGGGACGAAAAAGAGGGCAAGGAGAAATCGGGGGCAGGTGCAGTACAGTTTCATGGCGCGCTCTCCAGGTGTCGTGAGATGGATACTCCGTCCGCGGTGGCCAGGGCGATAATATGGGATGCCTTGTCGGCGAGCGAGATCTCGGCCCAGGGAGTCGGCAGGATGGTGCAGTTTTTCGTGTTCCCGTTTTGGTCCAGGTGATAGACGGCTGTATGGGCTCCGGCAGAAACTGATGCATGGACTTCGCCGGACCCGGTTTCGGCAAACGAGGTCCAGGTTACCCGGGCGCCGGAAGGAAGGCCCGGCTCGAGCCGCCTGGTGATATCGCCATTCTCCAGGTCAAACAGGACCAGCCCCCGCGCCGTCTGGCTTGCGGCATGGCGGCGGCCGGCGTGTACCATGATCTGGGTCCGCAGATCGCCCCCTGTGGGGGTGCTCCAGATGAGGGTCCCGCTGCCCGAATATCTCGTCATCGTTTCGGGGCGGGAGCCGGATACCACGAGGATGGATTCGCCGTTCTGGTCCACTGCCAGGCCCTTGACTACGGCAAGCTGTCCCTCGGGAGGCTGCTTTCGCCAGAGTGTCTTGGCATCCCTGATGGAAAATTTTTCGAGACTTCCGTCAACCATCCCGAAAACAACGGCCTGCTCCCTGTCTGTCAGTGCCGCCGAGGTGATCAGGGAGGCCAACTGCTGGTACGGACCGGCTTGGGCACCGGTTTTCCGGTCAACGAATGCCAGCCCGGCCTGATCCCCGGTATAGAGCAGGAGCCAGGCGGGCGAGCCAATGGCTCTGGGCCACGCCGAGGCGGTATGGGTTGCAAGTTTTTCGCCCTGGGCCGAATGGATGTCGATCCCTGTTCCCGTTTTTCGGTATACGGCGTAGCCCCACTGGTCCGAGGTGAAGAGCTCGTTGGTCGAAAAGCGGGTTGCGTGTTGCAGGTTCAGGCTGCTGTCAAAATAGAGGACCTTGTCAGGCCAGACGGCATGCAGCGGGGAAGAGGAGGGCCAGAGGGGCTGCTGGGGCGATGTCGCTTCCATCCCCGAGCGGACAAGCCGGTTTCCCTCGAGTCTGACGGAAGCCAGGGTGACCATGCTGTCTCCGTCCGGGACAGTCCGGCTGGAAACGAGAACCAGCAGTCCGATCAGAAAGAGTTTCACGATCCGCAGGAGGTGGACTGTCAGGGGTGACAATTCGCCATGTGCTTTGTAGCGTTCGTACGTGAGTGCCATGGTCAGCCTTTCGCGGGGTGGTCTGCTGATAATATAGCAAAGCAGGGCGGTCCTTTTTTATTGCGTCATCGGACCAGCCTTGGGTATACTGATCCTGTCATGAATGAAATCAAGCTTGCGCTCTTCCAGATGTCGGTCTGCCTCGAAAAAGAGGACAATCTCCAAAAGTTCGAAGACTGGGCAGCGATTGCCGCTGCAGAGGGTGCGGACGTGCTTGTCCTTCCCGAGCTGTTTACCTCCCCCTTCGATCACGAACTGCTTTCGGCGGCCAGCGAGCCCTTTGAAGGCGGGGAGACCGTCAGTACCGTGGCGGATGCAGCCATGCGACATGGGGTGACCGTTATCGGCGGGTCTTTTCCCGAACAGGCCAGCGACGGCAGGCTCTGGAATACCGCGTTTGCCGTCAGCCCTGATGGCGAGATGCTGGCAAAGTATCGCAAGATCCATCTCTTTGACCCGGCCTATCCCGGAATCAGCATGCGTGAATCTGACAGCATGCTTCCCGGTGACAGTCTCGCGTCCTTCTCCTGCTGCGGGGTGCCGGCATCAATCGTGATCTGCTACGATCTCCGGTTTCCGGCGCTCTTTGCGCGCCTCAGACGTGAAGGGGCCGGGATCATTTTTGCTCCGGCTGCATTCAACCATGTATCCGGTCCGGCACACTGGGAGCTGCTCGTGCGTGCGCGGGCTCTCGATACCCAGTCCTTTGTGGTGGCCTGCAGTCCCGCCTCCAATTACGCCCTCTCCTACAGCCCCTGGGGCCACTCACTGGTTGTCGACCCCTGGGGGGATGTGCTTGACGATGCCGGAAGCGGAGAGGGTATCCGCTATTGCACCATCAGGCCCGAGCGGATCCAGCAGGTTCGTTCGCAGATTCCCCTTGAGTTGCATCAGCGGCCCGAGATCTACGGGTAGGCAGCACGGTTTTTTTGGTGAACAGCGTCCGGCTTAAAGTGTGTCGAAGATTCCGTACCTGTTTTTCTCCTGCCTGAGCAGCTCGGGAGAAAACTCGCGCTTGATCGAGGCAAAGCGCACCAGGTCGATATACTTGAGGTGCAGGCTTTTTTCGAGTTGGAGCCTGATCCGCTCGTTTTGCCAGATGGTGACATCCTGCCCCAGGACCGTTGGCCGCCCGTATTTCTGCTTGAGGGCATTGGCGACCTCGAGATAGCTGTAGCGGGCCGGATTGAAGTACAGCGTGATGCACCAGAGTTCGCTCTTGTCGTCAAATACAAACCAGGCGTGGTTGAGATGGGGTGGTCCCACGGCCGAAAGGACGGACCAGTCTTCCTTTTCGAAACCCTCGATAAAATCGGCATCCCATGCCCGCAGGGCCGGGTCGGTCTTGATCAGCTCAAGGATGGTTGTCCGGCTCATCCCGAATTTGTAGCGCGCATACCCCTCAGGAAGAGCCGCTCCGGGGATGGCATAGCCGGGCCCTGGCCCGGAGCTTGCGGGCGGGAAGGGGTCCGGCCCCAGGGCGGACAAGGCGCCTGTCAAAAACAGGGAGACTCCCATCAGGATGGCTTGTGTCCGCATGCGCTTGTGCGCTCCTTTCGGGCCTGGCGGCTGTTCCCCATGATTATCGGCACGGCACCGGATTCTTCCAGTATATTTACCACGACCCGACCCACGTCGTATGGGCAGGCTCTTCGTGCTCTGTCTGCGTCAGGAAAGGCCTCCGCCGTGCCGCCCACACACAGGCTGCGTGACGGAATCAGGTTCACCAAACCCCTACAAGGAGCTGTTATAATGAGTAAAAAATTCGTGACCATTGACGGCAATACGGCTGCTGCCCACGTAGCCTATGCTTTCAGCGAAGTGGCCGCCATTTACCCCATCACGCCGTCTTCGACGATGGGCGAGCTGGCCGATGAATGGGCAGCCAAGCACCGCACCAATATTTTCGGGCAGGAGCTTTCCGTTGTCGAGATGCAGTCAGAGGCGGGCGCGGCCGGAGCGGTACATGGTTCCCTCTCTGCGGGTTCGATGACGACGACATTTACGGCATCCCAGGGCCTCCTCATGATGATTCCCAGCATGTACAAGATCGCCGGCGAAATGCTGCCGACTGTTTTTCATGTTTCGGCCCGCAGCCTGGCTGCCCAGTCTCTTTCAATTTTCGGCGACCACCAGGACGTGATGGCAGTACGCCAGACCGGGTTTGCCCTGATGGCGGCCAATACGGTTCAGGAAACGATGGACCTGGCGCTTGTGGCGCACCTTGCGACACTTGAGGCCGAGATTCCCTTTCTTAACTTCTTCGACGGATTCCGCACCTCGCACGAAATCCAGAAGGTCGAGGAGATCGACTACGAGACGATGAAGTCCCTTGTCGAGCACAGGTTTATCGAGCGCTTCCGCCGCCGGGCGATCAACCCCGAGCATCCGACAGCCAAGGTTGCCCAGCAGGTTGCGGATGTCTACTTCCAGGGGCGCGAGACAACCAACAAGAACTATGATGCCCTGCCCGAGCTCGTCCAGAAATACATGGACAAGGTGGGTGCGGTGATCGGGCGCAAGTACAAGCTCTTTGATTACGTCGGCGCTGCGGATGCCGAGCGGATCATCATTGCGATGGGTTCGTCCTGCGATGCGATTGAAGAAGCCCTCGGCTATCTTCAGGCAAAGGGCGAAAAGGTCGGCCTTCTCAAGGTCCGTCTCTACAGGCCCTTCTCCGTCAAGCATCTTCTTGCGGCCATTCCCGCCAGCGTCAAAAAGATCGCTGTGCTTGACCGCACCAAGGAGCCGGGCGCGATTGGCGAGCCGCTCTATCTCGACGTCAAGGCTGCGCTCGAAGGCTCCGGCAAGACGGTGATTGGAGGCCGCTACGGTCTCTCGTCCAAGGAGTTTACTCCGGCCATGATCAAGGCGGTCTATGACCACCTCAGCGGAAAATGTTTCCACAACTTTACGGTCGGCATCAATGATGATGTGACCCATCTCTCGATCCCGGTCGGTGAGGAGATTGATACCGAAGCGTCTGATGTCAAGCGCTGCATCTTCTGGGGCTATGGCTCGGACGGCACTGTCGGTGCCAACAAGGACGCCATCAAGATCATCGGTGACAACACCGAGATGTACGCCCAGGGCTACTTCTCCTACGATTCAAAAAAATCGGGCGGTATCACGGTCAGTCACCTCCGCTTCGGCAACTCGCCCATTCATTCGCCGTACCTGATCAACAAGGCGGATTTTGTGGCCCTGCACAAGCCGGAGTATATCGGTCGCTACGATATTCTTGGGCCGATCAAGGAAGGCGGCACCTTCCTCCTCAACTCCGAGTGGTCCAACGAAGAGGTTTTTGGGCATCTGACCGAAGACATGCAGAAGACCATCATCGAGAAGAAGATCAGCTTTTACAATATCAATGCCTACAAGATTGCCCACGAGGTTGGACTGGGGAACCGGATCAACTCCGTCATGCAGGCGGCGTTTTTCAAGATCTCCGGTGTCATGCCCGAGGCCAAGGCGATGGAGCTGATCAAGGCTGCCATCAAGAAGACCTATGGCAAAAAGGGCGAGGATATCGTCAAGCAAAACTGGGAGTGTGTTGACCGGACCTCTGAGGCTCTTGTCAAGGTCAGTGTGCCGGCCCAGCCTGGCAAGGCCGCCCCTGTGCGCAAGCTGATTCCCGACAATGCCGATGCGTTTGCAAAGGAAATCATCGAGCCGACAATGCGGCTCAAGGGTGACCAGATCCCCGTTTCGAAAATGGCATACGACGGGGTTCTTCCGACTGCCACCAGCCGGCTCGAAAAGCGTGGTGTGGCAACCGAGGTTCCCCACTGGATTGCCGAAAACTGCATCCAGTGCAACCAGTGCGTCTTTGTCTGTCCCCATGCGACCATTCGCGCCAAGCAGATTCTTCCTGCAGACAGTGCCAAGGGGCCGGCGACGTTCAAGACGGTCAAGTCCAAGACCAAAAACGAGCGCGATCTGGATTACAAGATCCAGGTGTACGTCGAGGACTGCGTTGGCTGCGGCAGCTGTGTCGAAACCTGCCCCAAGGCAGCGCTTGAGATGAAGCCCCTGGCCGACGAACGTGCTGCCGGTGAGTCAGAAAACGCGGTTTATTTTGACAGCCTGCCCGTTATTACCGAGGGTGCTCCGACCAACACCCTCAAGGGCAGCCAGTTCCTCCAGCCTCTCTTCGAGTTTTCGGGAGCATGCGCAGGTTGTGGCGAGACACCCTACGTGCGCCTGATCACCCAGCTCTTCGGTGACCGGATGGTTGTTGCCAACGCGACAGGCTGCTCGTCGATCTATGGCGGCACCTTCCCCACGGTTCCGTACTGCAAAAACGAAAAGGGCGAAGGCCCGGCCTGGGGCAACTCCCTGTTCGAAGACAATGCGGAGTACGGGTTCGGAATGCGTCTCGCGATTGATGCCAACCGCAAGCAGCTGGCCACCCTTCTTTCAGAAGTCAAATCGGCCTCACCCGATCTGACAGCGGCTGTGGACAAGACATTGTCGTTGTGGGGCAAGGCGGATGACGAGGCCAAGGCGGCAGCGGATGTTCTCAAGGCTGCCCTGAAAAAGGCCCTCGGACAGGCTTCGGGCGAGATCAAGTCCAAGATCGAGCGGGCGATCGCACTCGAAAACTATATCGTGGACAAGAGCGTCTGGATCTTTGGTGGCGACGGCTGGGCCTATGACATCGGGTATGGCGGGCTGGACCATGTGCTTGCCATGGGACGTAATGTCAATGTGCTTGTTCTTGACACCGAGGTGTACTCCAATACCGGCGGGCAGTCTTCCAAGGCCACCCCGATCGGGTCGATTGCCAAGTTTGCCGCTTCGGGCAAAAAGATCGGGAAAAAGGACCTCGGCTTGATGGCCATGACCTATGGCTACATCTATGTGGCTTCGGTCAACATGGGTGCGGACAAGGCCCAGCTTCTCAAGGCCCTGCTCGAGGCCGAGGCCTATGATGGCCCGTCCCTGATTATCGCCTATGCTCCCTGCATCAATCACGGGATTGACATGCGCAAGAGCCAGGAGGCCGAAAAGAAGGCAGCCGCTTCAGGGCACTGGCCGATCTACCGCTTTAACCCCCTCCTCAAGGGCGAGGGCAAGTCGACACTGGTATGGGAGTCCAAGGAGCCGACGCTTG
The DNA here is from genome assembly GCA_029548715.1 of Spirochaetota bacterium. Lineage (GTDB taxonomy): Bacteria > Spirochaetota > JAGLSM01 > JAGLSM01 > JAKPMW01 > JAKPMW01. The sequence goes on from JAKPMW010000115.1 coordinate 7,436, forward strand.
ACTTCAAGGAATACCTCATGTCCGAACGGCGCTACTCGATGCTGGCCAAGCAGGACCCGGCTGAAGCTGAAAAGCTGTTTGCCCTTGCTGCTGAAGATGCGAAGAGGCGCTTTGCCCAGTACAAGAGGTTTACCGACTGATGCATGCCGGTGTGTTGAGCTCCGGCCTGTAGTTTTCCAGGCCGGAGCCGGATACGACGGTATCGGGTATTTGCAGGGATCGCTGGTTGCCGGGGATGGCGCCGGCGATCCTTTTTTTGTGAACAGAGCCGCCGTCTGGCTGGCTTCGGTCAAGCATCACGCTGATGAGACGCCTGATTTAGCGGGCGAATTGCTGTGAGGAGATCGACTGGGCGTGAGAGAGCCGGGCATAGCATCCAAAAATAAAAGCCGCCCGGGCAGCGTGGCGGCAGAACGTGAGCGGGTGTCGGGACCGTGTCAGTTGTTACGGCCGTCGGTCTTGTATTTCCAGAGACCAAGACGAGTCGCCTTGCTCTGGACGCTTTGGGCATTTCGTCCAAAAATGCTGGCAAGTTCGGCATAGGTGTGCCTGTTGAACAGTTTTTTCAGCTTGGCGACTTCGTCAGCCCGCCAGGAGTTTTTTCGCCGGGCATTGTTTTGCGCTGCGATTGTGCTGCGATAGCCCTTTTCCTTGCGCAGGGAGAGTTCATGGGCTTTTTTGTCCACGCTCGATTTGGTGCGCTTGAGTTTTTTCGCGATTTCGGCATTGGACTGGGTCGGGTACAGTCGCTTCAGCAGGTCGAGGTCGTTTTCAGACCAGTGGTAGAGGTCTTTTTTTGCATTTTTCTTCCCGGGAAGCGGCGCTGAGGCTGATGGTTTTTTTGCGGGCACGGCAATCCTCCGTAAAACAGTAGTTGAAATTTACTCTTTAGTACATCACAAGAGGCCGATATCCCTGTGTCGGCCCCCTGTGATGCAGTCTGCTGCGGTGTTATACCTCGCCATTTTCCCGCATGCGGATTGTATGATACTTCCACAAGCCGAGCTTGGTGGCCTTGCTCTGAATGCTCTGCGGGTTGCGGTGCAGGATCTCGGCAAGTTCGCGGTATGTGCTCTTCTGGTACATCTTCTTCAGTGTGGCTTCCTCTTCCTTGGTCCAGGAATTGCGGCGCTTCTTGTTGTTGGAGATAGCCACTTTCCGGCGGTGCTCGGGGGCCTTTTTGAGACCATTGTCAAACCCCTTCTTGTCCACACTGGCTTTTGGGCGACCAAGTTTTTTTGCAATTTCGACATTTGTCATCAGCGGGTAAAGCTTGCGGAGCATGTCCAGCTCCTGCTCGGTCCAGATCCCGCGGAACTTGCGCGGGCGATCCTTTTTGCTGGCTTCGCTCTTGATGCTCCCGAGATCTTTCCGGGACACGGTCGATTTGACAGTCTTTTTTGGGGCTGCTTTTACTGCCTTTGCTTCTTTCATCTCCAATCTCCTTTGTTGAATTTGCCGGGCTGCAGGTGCCTGACATATATCCCTTTGCCGAATAGTATATCCAATATCAGAAAAAATCAAGAAATATTGCAAAAAAAACCCACAAAAGACTTTTGTGGAACTTGCATACCATTGTATTACGAATTAGCATTCAAGAATGAACGGAAGACTTGAACTCTCATTTTCGGCAGCAGAACTTCGTATCCTGCGGATTTGGGCCGAGAGCACGATTCATGGCGGGCACTGGGGTGACGGTGCGGTTATCCTGCCGGACGAGGCGGCGGCCCTTGATCTTTTGGAGACACTCTCCCCGGATCTTGCTGCGGACTGTCTCCCCCGACAGATTTTTACGTTTCTTGTCTGGAGCAGCGAGAGCAGTGATACCCCGGAGGAGACAATCCTCAAGGAAAAGCTCGAAAGGGCACTTGCCGTAAGCGGGATGCCCCCGCCGGTGTTGTGACGGGCTGCTCCTGAGGTATGATATTTCTTGACCGATTCTTCCTGTCTGCGCAGTACAGGTGCTCAGTCCTGCCAAAAAAAGACCACCGTGCCCGGCACGGTGGTCTTGGGTTTTCCTGAAGCAGGCAGGGTTCAGAGTGAGTAGTTGATCCCGAACTTGAGCCAGAAGCGGAAGTCGCCGCCCTTTGCGCCCAATGCCCAGTCGGACTGGGGGACGTAGCCCATGTTGAACGAGCTCCAGAGGGTGACGCCGCTGGCAACGCTGACGCTGTACTTGGCACTGCCGATGACATCGCTGAGTGCAGAGAGGTCCTTCTTGTCCGTATTGTCCATCCAGAAACCAACGTTTACCCCCAGGTCAAGACTGGATGAGTCCTTGACCAGTTCGATGCTGTCTCCGAAGGAGAGAGATATATAGCGGTCTTCCATTTTATTGCGGCTGCCGTTGTTGTCGTCCGGCTTGAAGGCCTGGGTAAAGGAGATCTTGGGGGCGAGGGGCAGGCTGGCAAGCTGGACACTGACCGTGCCGGTAAAATAGC
>JAKPMW010000130.1 GCA_029548715.1 Spirochaetota bacterium
TTCCATACCCCCATTTCCGGTGCCAGCGTTCGAGTTCAGGAATATGACTGCTCCAGGGTGCGGGCGAGGCAAACAGGTCCAGCATGCGCTGAAATTCGGGCAGGAGAGTGCGTGTGACTGTTTCGTCACACTGCGAGATTCCGTCAAAATCAAGTGGGGGCAGACCGGCAACCAGGGAAAGGATTGCAAAAATCCGGCGTGAACCAGCCCGGGCAACACATTCGAGCAGGTCGAGTTCCCGCTTTGCAATTGACAGCGTGAGCGGATTGACAGGCCGGGCAGCGGAAGCAGCCCGGGTGCAGGGATTGTCAGCCGTGAGAAGGAGAAAAACGATGAGCAAAAAAACCGGGTCTCCCTCTTCCGGAAGCCATGCAGAAAGAGCTTGGGTCATGGCATTGATGTTGCCCGGAGCGAAGAGGGTGTGGGGAGGTGCATCGCGAGGCTGGATGCTGGCTGTCCGGTACAGTTCGCACAGGTCGTAATATTCCAGACTGGCTGCCTGTGCGATGATGTCTCTTTGGCGGCTGAGCGCCTGCCGGTATCTGGTTTCCCTGGTCAGGAATTTGTATTCACGAGTATCCATTGCCTGTCCCTTTCGGAGGTCTTGTCCCAAACGAGATGTGCCGCTGAATCCGAGGAAATACCGGTGCGGGATTGGGACAATGCGTCATCAGCGCAAAGCCAGAGCCGCCATGAATCCGGCCACGGTGGCCAGCCCGGTAATTCCGCTCCCGCCTTCGGCGGCATCGGGGAGCATGGCTTCGGCGATCGAGGCGAGCATGGCCCCTCCCGCCATCCCCTCAAGAAAGCGCATCCCGCCGGCTGTTTCGGCCCCGGGGAGCATCGCTCCCACCATGGCGCCCAGCCCTGTCAGGAGAGCGATGGAGGTCCAGAGGAGGAGGATCCGTTTGTGGGGCATTCCACCGCGCTGCATGTGGGCAGCGCAGGTGATTGATTCGGGCAGGTCGGCCAGAAAGACACCGGCGATCAGGGCCAGGCTGATTCCCGAGGCGGAGCCGGAGGACATTCCGATGACGAGTGAGGCCGGGATGGAGTCGACCAGAATTCCGGCCCAGATGGCGAGGGCGACGTTTTTTTTCCTGATCAGCTCGGCGGGCAGGCTGACCATTTCACCGGCGGATACCTGGATTGCCATATCCCGCAGATGGGCCAGGCCGCTGCGTTTCCAGTCCTGGGCCCGGGCGGCAGTGCCGCTGGCCACGAGTTCGTCGCAGCGTTTTGACACCAGGGACTCGACATCCGCCCGCAGCTCGGGTGACTCGGACAGGACGGACTGAAAGTCATCGTGTGGAATGGAAAAGATGCGCGAATCCACCATGGCCCGGGCCGTGGCGTTGCGGGGCTGGCGGGTAACCAGGGCCATTTCGCCAAAGGTATCGTTATCCCCCAGGGTTGCGATCGTGCGTCGACCCCGGCTGATGCGGACCTCGCCGGCTACGATGCAGTAGAGTCTGTCACCCGGATCGCCCTCGCGGAAAAAGAGTGTTCCCTCGGGGATGTCCTCGACACGGATATTGGGAGCGAGTCGTACCACCAGGGGTATCGGCAGGCTGCGGAAGAGGGTTACGCGCGAGAGATGGGCTATTGCCTGCCGGGCGAAGCGGCGCTTTTCACGCACAATCTGGCGCCTGATCAGGCTGGTACGGCGGATGAAGGCCCCGCTGTCATTCAACTGACGGTTGATGACGCCAAAGAGGATCCCCCCGGAGATGGCGCCCAGCCCCAGAAGGTGGGGAGCGACAGCGGCGGCGCCCGCGAAG
>JAKPMW010000143.1 GCA_029548715.1 Spirochaetota bacterium
GGTTTTTTGTTGCTTGTCAACGATGTCTGCCTGCCCATCCCGGTTTTCTGATGTCATCGTATGTGATGATTTCCGGGGATGCAATCAAAAAAAGATTCTGTCCCGCCTTGTTTCCCCCTCAAACATGATACCCCCTCTTCGTGGACTTCGCCGGGAGTACCTGCTTTTTGCGGGCACACCCCGCGTGTGCAGGGCTGTGCGTGCTGCGTGCGGTGGTGCGTGTTGCGCGTTGCATCATTGAAATATCTGACAGACAATGATACAATCCTCTGAGAGAAAGGCCGAGAGTCCTTTCAAGGAGCCGCGTTATGATACGACAGACAACTCTGGTGCTGATGGCTTGCATGATACTGGCGGCCTGCTCTCCAGACACAAAACCGGGTGGGGACAAGCCCGATACCAGCGAACCGCAGGGGATTCTCAAGATTGCCAAGTTTGAGTTTCGCCTTGAGGATTCCGACCCCTGGTCTGAAGGTCCATTGCGAACCGTCCTCGGAAGCGGGGAGAGGATCCGGCTGCGCAAGGAGGTTCTCTTCAGCAACGCGGATCTGGTCAACGCCTATCTCGGCTATGACGAGATATTTGAGGCCAGCAACCTCTGGCTGATTTTTTCGCCCGATGCCGGAAAACGGCTCAAGGATGTTACGGGGAAAAATGTGGGGAAACGTCTGGCCATCATTGTCGATGGTGAAGTCTGGATTGCACCCCGCATCCTGCAGGAGATTCCCGAGGGTAAGGCTTCTATATCGGGCAAGCGTGTTGAACCCTATATCAATCGTCTTGGGGAACGACTCAAGCAGATTGTACACTGACCTGTCGCGGGGATACCTGCACTTCCTGTGCCTTCATCAGGATGACCACCGGGACTTCCGGTGGTCTCTTGCTTTTCGCGGCGGATCGTGAGTATGTTCTTTTTATTACGCCGAAGTGCTTCAGGAAAGGATACCACCTTGGCATCGTATGTCCGAATTGAGCCGGAAAACTGCAAGGGATGCGGGCTCTGTATCGCTGTTTGTCCGACCCGGCAGCTTTCTTTTTCCGGCAAGTTTAACTCTCACAGCTACAATCATGTCCAGGCATCCAATGACAATTGCAAGGGGTGCGGTTTTTGCTATTACACCTGCCCCGAACCGGGTGCGATCGAGGTCTATCACGATCCTGCACAGGGCGGACAGGGGGGTGCACAATGACCCGTCTCGTCAAGGGAAACGAAGCCGTCGTTATGGGTGCCCTCCTTGCAGGGTGCCAGTCCTATTACGGGTATCCGATCACTCCCGCCAGTGAAATAGCTCACACTGCCGCCCGCCTCTTTCCCCAGCTTGGGCGGACATTCCTTCAGGCCGAGAGCGAGCTGGCAGCGGTGTACATGGTCTACGGTGCAGCCTGTGCGGGCGAGCGTACCATGACAGCATCCTCCGGTCCCGGGATCAGTCTCAAGGCTGAAGGCATATCCTATCTGGCCGGAGCCGAGCTCCCCTGTGTGATCGTAGACGTGATGCGGGCCGGGCCGGGGCTGGGGAATATTGGTCCCGAACAGAGTGACTACAATCAGGTCGTCAAGGGCGCCGGACATGGCAACTATCGCGTGATCGTCCTGGCACCCAACTCGGCCCAGGAAATGTGTGACATGGCGCTTGATGCCTTTGATCTGGCTGACAGGTATCGCTCCCCGGTCGTCATCCTGACGGACGGGGTGATCGGCCAGATGATGGAAGCTGTCACTTTTCCGGCTCCGCGCTCGGCGGATGTGGCAAAACCCTGGGCTGTGCAGGGAACACGCGAAACCCGGCCAAACTGCATTACTTCGATTTTCCTCGATTTCGACGAACTTGAGCAGCATAACCGCAAGCTGATTGCCAAGTACGAAACCATTGCAGCGGCCGAGCAGCGCTGGGAGGGCTATCTCCTGGACGATGCCGAGGTGGCCATTGTCGCCTACGGTGTCACCAGCCGTGAAACCCGTTCGGTATGTGACCGGTTGCGTGCCCAGGGAATCCGGGCTGGACTCTTCAGGCCACAGACCCTCTGGCCTTTTCCAAAGGACGGGCTGCGCGAGCTGGCGGCCAGGGTTGACAAGATCTTTGTGGCCGAACTCTCCATGGGGATGCTTGTGGATGATGTCAGGCTGACGCTAAACGACGGACGACCGGTCGGCTTTGCCGCCAATTACGGGGGGAACCTCCTCAAGGGGGATACTCTCCTGGCTGCCGTGCGTGAGTTCATGGGGAAATGACGCTTATGGAAAAAATCATAAAGAAACCATCCACAATGTACGCACAATTCGAGCGCAAGCCCGGAGCGGACAAGGAAAACACCCATTACTGTCCCGGCTGCGGGCACGGGATTATCCACAAGATCATCGCTGAGGCCATGGAAGAACTGGGGATTGCCGACCGGACAGTGCTGATCTCGCCTGTAGGCTGCAGTGTTTTTGCCTATTACTACTTCGACTGCGGGAATATCCAGGTGGCCCATGGCCGGGCCCCGGCGGTGGCGACGGGTGTCACCCGTTCCAACGCCGACAACCTGCTTATCTCGTACCAGGGTGATGGTGATCTGGCCGCCATCGGGACCGCTGAAATCATCCATGCCGCCAACCGTGGTGAAAAGATGACGGTCTTTTTTGTCAACAACTCGATTTACGGGATGACAGGCGGACAGATGGCGCCAACAACCCTGATCGGGCAAAAGACGGCGACCACACCCTTTGGCCGGAATGCGCTGAATGAGGGCAATCCGATGAAGATTGCCGAGATGATCTCCATCCTCGATTCCCCGGTGTATGTGGCGCGAACCTCTGTTCATGATATCCGGCATATCATGCAGACCCGCAAGGCTGTCAAAAAAGCACTTCAGGCCCAGCGTGACGGAAAGGGCTTTGCCCTTGTGGAGATCCTGGCTCCCTGTCCCTCGGGGTGGAAGATCAGCCCGCAGCAGAATGCGGAGTGGGTTGAAAAAAACGTCCTGCCCGTGTTTGCCCTGGGCGAGTTCAAGGACGAGATTGCGCAGCGTGACGGGGTCTCGCGGGCGCGAACAACTGCCACTCAGGCAGAGCTGCTGGCCGTGCTGGGGCTGGACAGTGAAGAGCATGTTTTTTCTCCACGCAATGAGGTCTTTTCACGGATGGGGATCCTTTCTGCCGGATTTGGCGGCCAGGGGATCATGATGCTCGGGCAGATGCTTTCTCTCCTCGGCATGCGGCACGGGCTGTCTGTGACGTGGCTCCCCTCGTACGGGCCGGAGATGCGTGGGGGGACGGCCAATTGTTCCGTCGTTCTTTCGCGCGATCCGATCGGCTCCCCCGTGGTGGAGAGCCCGGAGCTCCTGATCGCCATGAACGGACCCTCGCTTGAAAAATTCCTTCCCCGGGTCGCACCTGGTGGACTTCTCCTGTATAACGCTTCAATCATCGAGCAGGCACCGGTCCGGGAGGGGATCACGATCGTCGGGGTGCCTGCTGCCGAAATGGCCCGCGAGGCTGGCAGCGAGCGGGCGGCCAATGTGGTCATGCTGGGAGTGGTTGCCGGCTGGTATGACAGCTTTGGTCCGGAGGCCATGCAGTCCGTTTTGGCTGATTTTTTCCCGAAAAAGGACCTCTTGGCGCTGAATACCAGGGCCCTTGATGCTGGCATGGCATGGGGCAAAAAAATGCGGACCGGGCAGTGAGTACCGCGGGCGGTCGTTGTTCTCGCAACAAGCCTTGCAGCAAAAACAAAAAAGCCGTCCTCGGAAGAGGCGGCTTTTTTGCAGGTGTTCCCGGTATGGTACATCCATTGGCCCTGGCGCGACTCGAACGCACGGCACGCGGTTTAGGAAACCGCTGCTCTATCCACCTGAGCTACAGGGCCATCCAACCCGGCCATCCAGGCCGCGCTGAGTCCTTGCGAACCCCGAAAAAATAGCATCCCGGACAGCGTCCCGGCAATCACTTTGCGGACAGCTTGCTTGGGAGCGGCCGTCCTGCATAGATTTGCACGATGAAACGGCCGCCCCTGAGATTACAGACCACAACACTCTGGGAATATCCCTCGCAGCAGTACGGTACAGGGATGCAGGGTGACAAGGAATACATCGGAGCCACTCCGTCCTGGGTTATCTGGAACACTCTCCGGCGCTATACCAGGCGCAAGGATCTCGTGGTGGATCCGATGTGCGGAAGCGGGACCACGCTTGATGTCGCCCGTGACCTCGGGAGACGCGCGCTGGGATATGATATTGCTCCCTCCCGCAAGGATATCTTCCGGGCCGATGCACGGACACTCCCGCTCGAAGACTGCAAGGCCGATTTTGTCTTTGTCGATCCCCCGTATTCGGATCATGTCCGCTATTCGGGCAAGCCGGGATGCATCGGGGAACTTTCGGCTACAGGGGAGGAATACTACGAGGCGATGGGAAAGGTGATCAGCGAGATAGACCGTGTGCTGCGCCCGTCCCGCTATATGGCCCTCTACGTCAGCGATTCGTTTGAAAAGGGCAAGCCCTTTATGCCGATCGGGTTTCGCCTGCTGCAAAACATGGCCGAATACTTTGCCATTGTGGATATCATTGCTGTCGTCAGGCACAACGGAAAGCTCCTGAGAAACCACTGGCATACCGCAGCGGTTGAGCACAATTATTTTTTGCGGGGCTTTAATTACCTGTTTATCATGTATAAACCCGGAGCGGGCGAGACGCTGCCCCTTGAAAGGCGCGAGCCTGACGAGGTGGCTGAAGAGCTGGCGGCACGGACAGTAGCGCGGGATGGAGGCAGGCATGGAGACGAATAATATCGAGATTCCCCAGGGGTTCAGGCTCCTGGCTCTTGAGGGCGGGATCAAGTACGCCGGACGCAAGGATATCGGGCTGATCATCAGCACCCGGCCCTGCAGCTATGCCGGAGCGTTTACCACAAACCGGGTCCAGGCAGCCCCGGTCAGGCTGTGCCGTGAGCGGCTTGGGCACAACATCCATGCGGTAATCGTCAACAGCGGGAGTGCCAACGCCTGTACCGGAGAAGAAGGATATCGTGACGCGGTGACCATCACCCGGCTGCTCGAAAAGGGGTTTGGTTTTCCCAAGGGAAGTGCCCTGTCCCTCTCAACCGGCGTGATCGGTGTCCCGCTGCCTGTCGAAAAATTCGAAACTGCACTGGCAGACACATCCCGGGCTGAGACAGGTGCCGAGGCATTTGCCAGAGCAATCATGACGACGGACACTGTTCCAAAGATGGCGGCAAAAAAGGTAGTCCTGCCCGGAGGGCGGGAGGTACGGATAACCGGTTTTGCCAAGGGTGCCGGAATGATTTCACCCAACATGGCAACCATGCTGGCCTGTATCATTACGGACGTTGACATTCCAGTAAAAAAACTCCAGAAGTACCTGCTTGAGGGTCTGGAGGACAGCTTCAATGCCGTAACCGTTGATGGGGACATGAGTACCAACGACAGTCTGGTGGTCCTTGCCAACGGGGCCAGCCAGACTGCGCTTCAGGACAAGGAAGAGCGCAGGGCTTTCAAAAAGGCCCTCTTTGAGGTGATGGAGTCCCTGGCCCTGCAGGTTGTCAAAGACGGGGAGGGTGCCACCAAGTGTATCGAGATATTCGTGGACCAGGCCAAAACCCGCAGGGATGCCGAACTGGCAGCCCGGGCGATTGCCAACTCGCTCCTTGTCAAGACGGCATTTTTCGGAAACGATCCCAACTGGGGCCGGGTGATCGATGTTGCCGGATACAGCGGAGCGGACGTTCGCGAAAGCCGGATGGAGCTGTTTTACCATGACCGCGTGATTTTTTCACGGGGAAAGCCGCTTCCTTTCGACAAGAAAGAGCTTGCCGCCAAACTCGCGGCCGCAAGGGACATCAAGATCCGCCTCTCCCTTGGTGAGGGAAAGCACTCACGGCGCTTGTATACCACAGACCTGTCATATGATTACGTCAAGATCAATGCGGAGTATACGACCTGATTGTCCGGCCTATCGCTTGCGGATCAGGTCTTCGGGCAAAAAATACTCGATGTCTTTTTCATAGGCTTCGGCGAAGCGCATCAGTTCGATGATGTCGATCCGGCGGTCACCATTTTCGCATTTTGAGAGGGTTGACTGGGTCATTTCCACAAGCCGGGCCGCTTCGGCCTGTGTCAGGCCGCGTTCTTCGCGTGCACGCTTGAGCTGGACAAGGAGTTTCCGGTAATTGACGTTGTAGATGGTCTTGATCATGGCATCTGCTTAACGCGGGCGCCATCTATATACCAAAATGGAATATAAATATATACAAATACTCTGCTTTGTTCTGCGCCCGGTGCCGCTACCGCCCAGATGCCGTGTCTTCGGCCTTGGCATCCGGCGATTTTTCGCTATTGTCGCCGGCCTGTGCCTGAACCGGCCCGGCCGTCGCCCTTGTGCCTGATCCCGAACCGAGCACGAGGGCACGCAGACGCAGGGCATGCTGGCTGACGGTGCGGGATTGTTCGGCCATCCCGACTGACGAGGCGGCGGTTTGCTCGGAGATGGCGGCAATGTCCTGGGTTGTCCGGTCAACATCGCCGGCGGCCCGGGAAATCTCGTCGAGCCGGAGCTGCTGCTGGACAATCGAGTCGGCAACTTCATGAATCCGCTCGCTGAGGCTTTTTGAGCTGCTTCCGAGGGCATCAAAACTCGAGCGGATGGATTCGAGCGCGCTGTCCATTGAGAGGATCCTCTCAAGCGTTGCGCTCAGCTCGTGCTGGCTGGTTGCGGCAGCTTCGGTGGCTCGCAGCGAGAGTCTGCGCACCTCATCGGCAACTACGGCAAATCCGGCACCGTGATGTCCGGCTCGCGCCGCCTCTATCGCGGCATTCAGGGCGAGCAGGTTGGTCTGGAAGGCTATTTCGTCAATGCGGTACATGACTTCCGAAATCCGTGAGCCTGACTCGGTGACAGAACGGATTTCGCTTTCCAGCCGGCCCAGCCGGTCTGCGCTGGCGGCACCGTGTCTCCGGTTTTCGTTTACGATGGCCTGCATGGCATTGTTGGCTGCCAGTACGGTTGTGCCACTGGCAGTGACATCATGCAGGGATGCCGTGGTTTCCTGCATTGAGGCTGCCTGTTCACTCGCATTGCGGGAAAGGGACTGGCTGGCGTGGGTTACCTCGCTGGCGGCCAGCGAGAGGCGTGAAGCCGCCAGGTCCAGGTCAGAGGCGATCATGACGATGGGGCGGGCAATGGATTTCGCAAAGCCCCATGTGGCCAGGAGCATGATCAGGACGGATGCACCTCCCAGACTGGCAAGCAGGGAGATCAGGTGCCGCACGGGCGAGAGGTAGTCCCGCTCGCTGGTGACTGCGGCCACGAGGAGCCCCATTTCATCAAACGTACGGAAGGCGGCGATATGCTGTTCGCTGCTGTCTTCGATCATCGTTTCGTAATGTGCCGTCCCGTTTTTTCGTTGCAGCCAGTCCCGGACGTAGCTGTAGCCGTGGATATCCCTGCTTTCGGCAAGATTTTTCCCTTCGTGGCTGGGGTGAATAATGGCGGTTCCGTCCGCATCAAGGACCATGGCGTGTCCGACCATGCCCGTATTGCCGATCTGCAGGCCATTGACGATGCTTCGGATCGAACTGAGATTGCTGGCAGGCATGCCACAGAGCAGGGCGCCGAGTATCCGTCCGGCGGTGTCGGGCAGCGGGCGCAGGCTGACAATGTACCAGCGACCGGTGACCAGGAGCCTGCCCGAGTATTCCTTGCCCTGGAGCACTCTTTTGACCGCTTCTGCCTCTTCAGGCAGAAATTCACCCAGGGCCCTGGTCCCGTCAGGATAGCGCAGGCTTGTGGCCGTCTGGACCAGCCGGCCCTGGTGAACCTGAAAGATGGCGGCCGCGCCACCCACGAGCTTTGCCATCCTGTCGGCCGCGGCATGCTCCAGCATCAGCGGGTTTCCGGCCCTGACCATCCGGGGAAGGATGACTGATTCACCGGGGGTTCCCTGGGTGGTTCGCAGTACCAGGGGATCACCTGTGTTTGGCTGGATCTGGATACGGTGTGCATACTCGGGTTCAAAAACATCAAGAACCGATCCGATTCGTTCGAGGGAAAAGGCGTATCCGGCATGCATTGTGTTGCGGATACCCTCGGCGATCTGCACCATCTCCCGCTCGCTGGCTGCTGTGATGCTGTCCGAGGAAAGAAGCGCGCTGGCGCAGACAAGTCCGCCGATGATCAGTGCGACCAGCAGGGAAAACACGAAAAACATGCGCGATGCAAGACTCCTGGACGAGAGCATGCTGCGACCTCCTTGGATGAGAAACCCTGATGAAAAGACCGATCAGCTCTGGATAAACCGGGTCAGGACCTCGTTCCCTGAAGGGGTAATGAGGACCATGTGCTCACAGCGGGACGAGAGTTTGCCATCCGCAGTCCTGGCGTCCCAGCCCCGGGTGATGACCTCCCAGGTTCCTTCGTTGATCATTGGTTCGATGCAGAGAATCATTCCGGGCTGGAGCTTTGTTCCCCGACCCTTTTTGCCAAAATTGGGCACCAGGGGATCCTCATGCATGGCGATTCCGACAAAATGGCCGCAATAGTCACGGACGACAGAGTAGCCGTTTTTTTCGGCATGGTTCTGGATGGCGGAACCGATGTCTCCGAGTGTCCCCCCGGGACGGGCGGAGGCGATCCCGTAGGCCAGGCATTCCTCGGTTGTCCGGATCAGCTTGCGGGCTGCGGGTGAGGCTTCACCAACCGAGACTGTCCGTGACATGTCCGCAAAATACCCATGCCGCTCGATGACAATGTCGATGTCGATGATATCACCCTCGCGCAGGAGTGTCCCGTTGGGAATTCCGTGCGTGACCTGATCGTTGACCGAGATGCAGGAGACACAGGGGAACCCATGGTATCCCTTGCAGGGCCCCCGGACACCGATTTCCCGCATCCGTGCCTCGATGGCCGTGTCGATGGACTGGGTTGTGACTCCGGGCCTGACAAGCGAGAGACTCCAGGCAAGGAGTTCGGAGAGATCAGCGGCCAGAGTCCGGATCGAGGCAATCTGCTCCGCAGTTTTGATATGGGGCGAACGATGCGGCATGGTGTGATCCTCCGGTTGTATCTCCGTCATCCCCTTACAACGGCAGGCTGCGGTGATTGCCTTCAGGGAATTCCCTGTCTACTTTATAATGCATGAAGCATATCCTCCTTGTCAACGATGACGGAATCGACGCTCCCGGTCTGGCCGAGCTTGAGCGGGTATTCGGGGCGCAGTCTGACATGCGTGTCAGCGTGATCGCTCCGGATCGTCAGCGGAGTGCCAACAGTCACTACGTCAACCTCTGGTCTCCCCTGCGGCTGAAGGAACACGGGCCGGCGCGGTATGCCATCGACGGGACACCGGCGGATTGTGTCAAGCTGGGACATTTTTTTCTCGAGTCTCCGGTTGATCTCGTTGTTTCCGGGATCAACAGTGGACAAAACATGGGTGTGGATGTGTACTATTCGGGAACAGTTGCTGCCGCGCGCGAAGCCGTCATCAACGGGTTGCAGGGGATGGCTGTTTCGCTTTCAAGCAAGGATGAGGGGGCTGATTACCGGTATGCAGCCCGGGTTGCACTTGAGCAGGCGCGGATGCTGCTTTCGCATCCGCTTCCCGCAGGGACACTCCTGAATGTCAATGTGCCGGACCTGCCTGAAAGCGAAATCCGTGGTATCCGGGTTACCCGGCTTGGGAACCGTGTCTACCGGGACGGACTCGATCGCAGGCTGACACCCTTCGGGCAGACCTATTTCTGGCTCAGTTGCGACGGGATGTCATTTACGCCCTGCGAAAACGGCGATCTTGACGCGGTGCACGCCGGATATGTGGCTGTCACACCACTGGCACTGGATGCCACGGATTACGCCAGTCTCAGTCTGCTCGACGGGCAGATCAGACAGCGTGAGGCAGACACGGTGCAGTAGGACTTGCAGCAGGGTCCTGTTCGTGTTAGACTGGGCCTGGCAACGGAACCGGAGTACCTTGGGGAGGGGAAGCGTGATCCGGCAAAAGGATATTGACGGATATCTTGCGGTAGCCCGCAAGGATCTCGATGAAAACAGGGTCAAAAGCTCGATCAAGGAACTCTCCAAGGTCGAAAAGCTTGATCCCGATAATCTTGAGGCCCAGTATCTTCTGGGGATTGCTCTCGCCAAGTCTGGCGAGTATGAGGCGGCGGTCTCCCACCTCGAGCGTGTCGTGCACTCCGAATACGGATACCTCCATGTTCAGCAGGCCTGCATGCTTCTCGGGCTGATTGCTGTCCGGCGCGAACTCTGGGATGAGTCCGAGCAGTATTTTCTTCGGGTGTTGCGCTTCAATTTCAACAACGATGCTGCCTGCTCTGCACTGGGCCATGTCTACTTCATGAAAAATGAAGTGGAAAAATCGGTTCAGATCCTGCAGCAGGCGCTGAAGCTCAACCCGGAAAACCACAATGCCCGCAACTCTCTGGCCTATGTCTATTGTGAGG
>JAKPMW010000177.1 GCA_029548715.1 Spirochaetota bacterium
GGCTGGAGAGGGAATGGCGTACGACAAGCAGGCGATAGATGCGGCACGGAAAAGCGGCATGCTGGGAAGCAGCATGGACGCCGCCGCATTGTCCCTGGATGACGAGGAGAAGGCCGCCCTCCGGCGAAAACTCGAGAGTACCGCCGACGAGCCAGAGCAGGACCAGGATGAGGAGAAAAGCGGGCGGGGCGAAAATATCTACGAGCGGCTCAAGCGGCGTGAGGCTGAAGAGGCTGCCACAGGTGAAGAATCCGGGTCCGGTGGCTTCGCGGGTCTGCTTTCGAAGATTGTCGCGTTTTTCAAGTCGCTCTTTTCCAATGTGTCCAAGGAGACGATCACCCGAAAAAAGGCTTTCAGGGAGCTCGAACGTGCCCTGCAGGATTTTCCCATTCCGGTCTATGACCCCAAGATGACAACCGTTCGCAAGACCTTTATCGAGTATCTGGCTCTGGTTCAGAAAAAGGTCGAAAGCTTTTCAGAGTTTTTCAGTGCCAATTTCATTGTCAGTGCGGATGATTTTGTGAGCGATCGTTCACCCTGTTTTGTGCGCTTTGTGATCGAGACTCAGCTTTCCATGGAGCAGGCCCGCATGTTGCGTGAGCTCCGGACCTTTGACCTTCAGCGGAGTTTTTCCGTGCGGGGTGAAGATATCACCCAGCGGGATACCGAACTCCTGATCAAGAAATTCGTGGATTCCTTTGATGGAGCCAACCTGCAGCGGATGGAGGAGACGCTTGATTTTTATGTCTCGCTTCTCAATCTGCGCAATTACAATTTTCAGGGAATATTCAGCCTTTTTCAGGTTGACGGTGCCAAGGACGGTGTGTTCAGGGATTTTTCACTCGAGCACTGCCTGGGCCAGTTGCGCAATTTTGACTCGTACCTTGCCGGAATCAATTTCAGCAAGCTGCGCGAGGATCACTATGTCTGGTTTGACCGGTTTCGCGAGAGTATTGATGGCGGGATGGAAATCAGCGTCCCCCGCTATCTGTCCGAAGATTTTCGTACCATGATCGGGCCGTTGCGCAAGCTGTGCGAGAAGTTTGTGGTGAGCACGCTGGTACGGATCGGGAGTGAAGACCTCGAATACAAGCCCAAACCGGTTGTCAACACACTCTCCTGGGTTGAAAAGTACAGACGGCTGGCCGAGTCCAGCTTCAAGGACCATCTCGAACGAAACATCATCCTGCTGCGGGAGGAACAGACCTCTACCCAGGTAGGTGACCTGTTTGAGGGATATCGCCCCTTTACCTGGCTGCCGCTGCTCAACCGGGATACGAATGACCGGCTCAAGCGGGCGGGGGGGCCGCAGTTTTCAAGTGTCTTCCTGTTTAATCTGGTATGGAACTATCTTGACCGGGTCTATGTCGAGCGCTACAAGCGAAGTGTCAACAGTGTTGTGGTTGAGGGGGAGTTCAGAAAAAAAGAGCTTGCAGCCGACTTTGCCAACACCTATTACGCCCTTGATGATTTTTACGAGAGGATGCGCCAGACGCTTGAGCGCCTGACCCCCGAGTCGTCCATTGCCATCCGGATCAACAGCTATGTTGAGGGCAAGATGGAAAACCCGATCGCGGCCAAGAAGTTTGAGTCCGACCTCGAGGACCTGGATGAGGAGCTGGCCGAGATGGCCGAGCACGCCGGGGTGCAGCTCATGAAGATGCACAGGCACATGGATGCCATCTTGCGGGATTTCAAGGGCCTGCGGGCGATTGACCTGATCAATGCCAAGGCCATAGGCGGGGTATCCAACCGCAACCTGATGTTCGTCTATGACAAGCTCGTCGTATCTTTCAAAAAACTGGAGGCCATCCTCGGGCGCTTTATTGTCGTCAGGGAGCAGGTCCCCGGATCAGGAGTTCCACAGGCATGAGCGCTTCCCGTCTGCGTCTGGTGTTTATTGCAATCCTCTCGGTTCTCTTTGTGGCCATGATCGTGGCCTGGGGGAGTGCCTTTGTCCCGTTTGCCATAAGCATTGTCATCGCCTATATCCTTGATCCTTTTGTGGTCTTTCTCATGCGCCGGCTTCGCATGCCGAGGACCCTGGCGGTTGTCCTGGTCTTTCTGCTGTTTCTTGTCATTTTCGGGCTGCTGGTCGCGTTTCTCTATCCAATGCTTGCCAACGGGGTCTCATCAATCACCCGGACGGTGACGGACAATGAAGCAAAAATTTCGCAGTTTCTTAAGGATGCGGAAAACTGGCTTGAGCAGATGGATCTGCCCCTGGCGATTGACAGTGGCAAGCTGGTCAGCAGCTTGTTTGCCGAGGCCGAGACGTTTCTCAAGCACTTTTTTGGCGAGCTCTCGTCGTTTGCCATTTCGATAATCGGGAGTATCCCGCTTCTGATCCTGATTCCCCTGATCATTTTTTATCTGCTCAAGGACAAGGAAAAAATCTTTGATGTGCTCAAGAAATACACCCGCGATGACAACGAAGCACGCATCAGGATCGTGTTTGACGAGGTCAATACCCGGCTGGGCGGATACGTCAAGGGACAGGTCTTTTTATCGGGTATTGTGGCAGTCATCACCACGATAGCCATGCTGCTGTTTGATGTGCCCTATGCGGTCCTGATAGGTCTGGCCAACGGGGTGCTGAATGTCATACCCTACTTCGGGCCGGTGATCGGAGCCGTTCCCGCGGTCATCCTCGAGCTGGTCAGTTTTACGACGACCGGACATTTCTTGGGTGTGGTGATTTTCTTTGTCGTCATGAACATTCTTGTCTCAACAATCCTGTCGCCCAAGATCTTTGCCCATGCGACAAACCTGCACCCGGTTGTCGTATTGCTGGCACTGTTTATCGGCGCTACGGCGATGGGCATGATGGGGATGATTGTTGCCATTCCGGTGGCGATTGTCCTTCAGACACTGATCCGGATCATTTTTGACACCTATATCAAGGAAATCTGATTCTTCCAGTCAGGCATCTGTACGGACCAGGCTGACAAGCGCCGGTTCGAGCCGGCTCCAGGCGGCTTCCAGCTCGAGCAGGCTTTGCCTGAGCGTGCTCGTCTCGGCCCTGTTTTGAGCCAGTTCCTCAAGCTGTCTGGCCAGGGTGAAGATTTCGTCAGCCCTGAGATTGCCGCTGGCTCCCTTGAGCCTGTGCGCATGCCTGGCGACTGATTCGAGATCGCCAGCGGCAATCCCTGCCCGGATCGGCGAGAGATAGTCAGGCCATGTCCTCAGGAACATCGAGACAATCGAAGATATGGCCTGCCGGTCATGATGGAGCAGCGCTGCGAGGGCTTGACTGTCGAATATGCCGGCCGGCGACTGGCCGGCCTCATGCTGCCCGGCTTCTTGTCCGTCGACGGGCAGGGCCTGCTCTCCGGTGTGTTTTTCGATGGCTGAAACCAGCTGGTCAGGGCGGAAGGGCTTTGAGACATATCCGTCCATGCCGGCTGCGATACAGCGCTCGTCTTCTCCCTGGATGGCATCGGCGGTCAGGGCGATGATTGGTGTCCGTCTTTTGCCGGAGTCCTTCTCATGGCGGCGGATTGCCCGGGTTGCTTCACGCCCGTCCAGCCGGGGCATGTGGATATCCATAAACACAAGATCAAATTCTTGTTCGCAGGCCAGCCGGATCGCTTCTTCCCCGTTTGCTGCAGGGGTGACACTGCAGTTGCATGACTCAAGGTTTCCCCTGGCCACGAGCAGGTTGATGTCGTTGTCTTCGGCAAGCAGGATGGCGAGTTTTCGGGTAAAGCGCTTGCGTCCGGGGACATCCTGCTGGTGGCGCACACTGCGGCTGTGCGGGGGCTCGGCGGGCTGGTTGCTGCTGGTGGGCTCAAGCGGAATGCGCAGGGTAAAGACGCTTCCCTTTCCCCGTTCGCTTGCGACAAGGATTGCGCCGTTCATCATTGAGGCGAGACGCTTGCTGATGGCCAGGCCCAGTCCGCTTCCGCCATACTGCCGGGTTGTCGATGTGTCGGCCTGCGAAAAGCTGTCGAAGATATGATGCAGTTTGTCCGGTTCGATCCCGATTCCTGTGTCCCGGACCATAAAATCGACCATGCCTTCCTCTGCGGGATGTACTTCGAGGACAATGCTTCCGTCCCGGGTAAACTTGACAGCGTTCCCGAGAAAGTTGACCAGAATCTGGCGCAGTCTGACCGGGTCGCCCATGACATACCGTCGGCAGTCCGGGGAGATGATGCATTCGGTGGTGAGACCCTTTTCGGATGCTTTTGAGGAGACAATCCGCAGGGCGTTGGTGACCGTTTCATGGACATCAAAGGGGATATGCTCAAGCTCGATCTTGCCTGATTCGACACGTGAAAAATCGAGGATGTCATTGATCACGTCGAGCAGGGACCAGGCCGATATGCGGATACTGTCGAGGTACTGTCTCTGAAGATTTTCAAGAGGGGTTGTGGTCAAAAGGTCCGACAGCCCGATAATCCCGTTCAAGGGGGTCCGGATTTCGTGGCTCATATGGGCGAGAAATTCACTTTTTGCCCTGTTGGCGGTTTCAGCCGCCTCCTTGGCCAGCTTCATGTCCGCCTCGGCAGCCCGCCGTGCGGAGATATCATGATAGGTGGCGATGATAACCCGTCTCTCGTCGTATTCGGTCTGATTGGCGGAGACAAGAGCCCAAAAGGTGTTTCCCTGCAGCGTGCGGAGCATGGTTTCGACATTCCTGATCTGCCCGGTCTTTTGCAGGATTGAGTCAAGCTCGTTGAACGCAGTCTCCGAGGGATAGACCAGCCGGATGTTTTTTCCGACCAGCTCAAGCGGATTCGTTTCGAATATTGCCAGGGCCTGATTGTTCCCGAAAAGGATCGTGCCATCCATGTCGCGCAGGAGGACCGGGAAGGGGGCATTGT
>JAKPMW010000179.1 GCA_029548715.1 Spirochaetota bacterium
CGCATATACGGTGGACGGGACATATACCATCAGCGGGATCAATGTACCCGGCCCTGCGACCATCGAATTCCGGATGGGAGGGATGCGTTCAACTATGACGATATCACAATTACTCCAGGCACTCCATCCGAGACTGACCGGCCTGTTGTCAGCATCACGAGTCCTTCCAATGGCGCGACGCTGACAAGCTGGTCACTGATTGTCGGGGGAACAGCCTCCGATCCGGGGACGGGCGCATCCGGCGTCAAGAGTGTCCATGTCTCGATCAATGGCGGAGCCTGGCAGACGGCGGACGGTACGACGGATTGGGATTATGATTATACCGTTACCGCGGCAGGTGCGCTGACGATCCGGGCGTATGCGCTTGATAATGCCGGCAACTGCAGCCTGACCAACCAGATTTCAGTGACGGCTCCTGCGGACACAACCAATCCTGAAGTTGTGGTATCCAGCCCCACCGAGGCGCAATCTATCACCAGCTATAATGTCACCGTCAGCGGTACCGCCAGCGACAGCGGATTTTCGGCGGGACTGGATGGCGTCTGGGTCCAGCTTGATTCAGCGACAGCTGTTCGTGCCAGTGGTGCTTCGAGCTGGACGTATACGTTCAACAATGTCCCTGAAGGTGCGCGCACGATTACCGTGTATGCCAAAGACATGGCCGGCAATCAAAGCACAAGTGTTGTGCGCAATATTACCGTTGCCTGGCCACCGGACGTAACGGCTCCGGTTTGTACCATCGCCAGCCCGGCCGCGGGTTCGCAGCAAAACGCAACCGGGTTTACCATTTCCGGGACAGCTTCTGATTCAGGTGCCGATGCGTCGGGCGTCAAGGAAGTCTGGGTACGTCTCAATGGCGGATCCTGGGTCCTGGCAACTGGCACCACAAGCTGGTCGTATGCCACCGGGGTCTTGAGTGAAGGTTCGCTCAGCATCGAGGCCAAGGCCGTTGACAACGCCAGTCCGACCGGAAACGAGAGCATTGTCGCCAGCCGGTCGGTGACCGTTGTGACGACGCCGGTATTTACAGAAAACATGAGCTTGCCACAGACGGTACGTGATTATTATCGCGATGCGTATGGCTTGTCGGGAAGTGCGCTCAAGACGGCGCTCAAGACAATCATTACCCATACGAGTGGTGTCGGGTATACCGGCTTGTGGACGCTGTACCAGACTTCGGACAAGGCCCCCAATGGCAAGGTCTGGGACATGTATTCCAGCACCAGTGAGGATGGGTCAACGGCAGCCTATTGGTACACCTTTGTGACGGATCAGTGTGGGACATATGGTGGTGAAAGCGATTGTTACAACCGTGAGCATAGCTGGCCCAAGGATAATTTTGGTGGGAGCACGTCCAATTTGCCTGGTACCGATGCACATCATATAACTCCAACCGATGGCAAGGTGAATGGTCAGCGGTCAAACTACTCGTATGGCGAAATAACAGCACCTACCTGGACATCACAAAACGGGAGCAAGCTGGGTCCAGCGCGATCCGGGCTTGGTTTTACCGGAACTGTTTTTGAACCAATTGATGCCTATAAAGGTGATCATGCGCGCATGCATTTTTATATGGCGGTGCGGTACTATAACGATTCCCTTTTTGAAAGTGGAGACTGGTCGAATAGTGGAGCGAAGTTAAAGGCCTGGTATGATGCCATGTTGCGCACCTGGCATGCCAATGACGCGGTTGAGCAGAAGGAGATTACCAGAAACAATGCGATTTATGCATCAACCCAGGGTAATCGTAATCCCTTTATCGACTACCCCGAGCTGGTTGACCTGATCGATTTCCAAAACTGACACTGATTCGAATTTGTGTCTTTCCACCCCGTCCGGTCCGGACGGGGTTTTTTATGCGAGATGCGACGGGAAATACCCCGGGAGTGTTGTCCTAATTATTGTAATAAGCTGGTGGGTTGTCCCGGAGTCGCATTCTGACACCTGACGGCAGTTGACTATTGCTTTGCACGTGTATACAATGTATATACAGGGGGATGATATGCACGCAACTCTTGTCCGAATCGGCAATTCAAAGGGCATACGGATTCCCAAAGCTGTTTTGGAGCAGTGTGGTATTGTTGATAGCGTCGAAATGGAAGTGCTTGAAGGGCAGCTTGTTGTGAGGCCTTGTCCCGCCAAGCCACGTGAGGGCTGGCGGGAGCAGTTTGGCAAGATGGCCGAACAAGGCGATGACCGGCCGTTGATCAGCGAGAGCCTTGAGCCCGAGATGGCAGACTGGGAATGGTGAGTCAGTACGAAGTCTGGCTTGTTGCCCTTGACCCGACGATTGGGCACGAGATCAAAAAGACACGCCCGGCTGTGGTCATTTCACCCGATGAAATGAATGAAAAGATTGCAACG
The DNA here is from genome assembly GCA_029548715.1 of Spirochaetota bacterium. Lineage (GTDB taxonomy): Bacteria > Spirochaetota > JAGLSM01 > JAGLSM01 > JAKPMW01 > JAKPMW01. Next base: position 2,365 of record JAKPMW010000179.1, read on the forward strand.
GTGCTGATTGCCCCAATGACCACCAAGTCCCATCCGTATCCCTCGCGTGTGGCATTGCGGTTTGCACAAAAGGATGCGTGGGTTGTGCTTGACCATATACGTTGTATCGACAACGCCCGCCTGGTTGGCAGACTTGGCAAGCTCAAGCGCAGCGATATCCAGCGTGTCAAGGCTGTTATCAGGGAGATGCTGGTGGATTGATGCTATTGGCTGTATGTTCAGGCATCCATTCACTCGCCTGAGGCTGTTCAACAAAAAGACAAGCGTTGACAGTACTCCGGGAGTATCGTCCTGGTTATTGTACTACAGAGAACTGTACTCCCCCTGGACGGGGTCTGCGCCCGAAGTGTTGCGAAATTATGACAAAAGTAACATTGAATATTACTTTTGTCATAGGAGCGGTCGCTATGTATATACACAGAAGAATAGAAGCCATTGTGAGACAGGCTGCAGAGGGTTTTCCGGCAGTTCTTGTCAGCGGACCACGGCAGTCGGGCAAGACTACTTTGTTGAAGACCCTTTTTCCAAAAGCTGCCTATAGAAGTTTTGATGATCCTGCGGTTCAGGAATTTGCAGTCGCGGATCCTGAGGGTTTTTTGCTCCAGTTTGGAGAGCAGGCAGTCATACTTGATGAAGTCCAATATGTTCCGGGCCTTTTTTCCTATTTGAAGATGGCTATTGATGCAAACAGGCACACCCACGGCAAGTGGCTTCTTACCGGGTCGCAGCACTTTTCCATGATGCATGCAGTCAGTGATTCTCTGGCCGGCAGGGTTGCACTGCTCAATGTATTCCCTTTTTCGTACAGCGAGATACCTGCAGACATGTCCTCAAAGCTGCAAGACGTCCTCTGGAATGGAGGCTACCCTGAAATACTTCTCAATCCCGCGATTCGGGATATTTGGCTTGCCTCGTACATACGCACGTATATCGAACGGGATGTACGGCAGATCATCAATGTCAAGGATTTGGGGCTCTTTCAGACGTTTCTCTCTTTATGTGCCGCGAATCACGCCCAGGAATGCAATCTGGCTTCCATATCGCGTGATTGTGGCGTGGCCCAGCCGACAGTCAAACGCTGGCTAGCAATATTGGAGGCATCATTTATCATCACCCTCGTCAAGCCATTCCACGCCAATCTGGGAAAGCGGCTTGTAAAAAGTCCAAAATTGTATTTTACCGACAGCGCTTTGGTTGCCTGGTTGACCCGTCAGGCCGACAAGGATGCGCTTTTTCATGGTGCAATGGGTGGCGCCTTTTTTGAGGGCTGGATCATCAATGAAATAGTGAGGGTCTTGAACAATACAGGAAAAAATGGCGAAATATTTTTCTGGCGCTCGCGGGAGGGCCTGGAAATAGATTGCATCATCGAGGCCAACGGCAGGCGGTATCCTCTTGAAATAAAAATGACTGCTACGCCGACGCTCAAGCATGCCGGAGCGCTTGAAAAATTTTTGAAGCTGTCCGGCACAGGCAGTGACAGGGGGCTGGTTGTGTGCAATTGCAGAGAAGCAAAGCCACTGACCCGCAATGTCACGGCCCTTCCCTGGTCGGCGTTCATGGAATGGTTGCAGTCCATATAATGAAGCATGCGTGGGAATGAAAGAGCAGGTGCGCGGGAGTTCTCAAGGCTGGTATGAAACAGCTTCATTTGGTGATGTGCAAAAAAAGACGCCTGGGTTGTGCTCGATCAGCTTCGCTGTATCGACAAAACCAGGCTGGTTGGCAGGCTTGGCAAGCTCAAGATCCGCGATGTCCAGCGTGTCAAGGCCATCATCAGGGAGATGCTTGTGGATTGATGTTTTTGGCTGTACGGTCATCCACCTACTCGCCTGAGGTTGTTCACCAAAAAAGACCGGACTGTGAACCACAGTTGCAGGGAAAATGCGAGAATTTCGAGGGGAGGGCGCAACATTTGTGTAGTCTTACATAGAAAGCCCGCGCTCCGTATTTATACTGAATAATGGTTGAATTTATTGCCCTATGTGCCTATAATCAACAAAAGCCGGTAGTTTACCGTTGCCAAAAAATCTCTGAGGAGTGATTTATCATGTCCAAAAAGGTCTTGTCTCTTTTGTTCGGACTGGTGCTCGCCCTGTCGTTTGTCGCCTGCGGTGATGACGATGATCCAGCCCCTGTCACCAGCAGCAGCACCGCTGCCTCAAGCGTAGCCAGCACGAGTGCCAGTGCTTCAGCCAGCGCCAGTGCTTCAGCCAGCGCCAGCGCTTCAGCCAGTGCCAGCGCTTCAGCCAGTGCCAGCACGGCCAGTTCAGTTGCCAGCACAGCCAGCAGCGAAGCCAGCACGGCCAGCAGCGAAGCCAGCACAGCCAGCAGCGAAGCCAGCACAGCCAGCAGCGAAGCCAGCACAGCCAGCAGCGAAGCCAGAGATC
>JAKPMW010000182.1 GCA_029548715.1 Spirochaetota bacterium
TCGAGGTCAACGACGGAGGCAGTGCCGTCGAAGCCTATCGAACACACCAGCCCGACCTTGTCCTGATGGATGTGCAGATGCCGGTCAAGGATGGGTATGCGGCTACGGTCGAAATCAGGACGTATGAAGAGACAATCGCCCGCAGGGCACTCATAGTGGCGCTGACGGCAGGTACCGTCAAGGGCGAGCGTGAACGCTGCCTGATGTCCGGGATGGACGAATACATCACCAAACCCTTTGTGTCTGGCACTATTGAAAACCTTGTCCGACGCTGGATGCCGGGTCTGCTTGATCACACTGCAGGGCCAGATGCCAGAACCGCTGAAGTCCGCAAGCGTTTTGACCGCGATGCACTTCTGGCCAGGATGGCCGGGGACAGCGAGATGTACCAGCGCCTTTTGGCCGAAGTGCCACGGGTGATTCCGGGATACCTCCTGGATCTGCTTGATGCCGTCTCCGCGGGAGACGAGTCCCACAGCCGCAAGCGGGCGCACCGGATCAAGGGGGCTGCCCTCGGGATGAGCTTTGGCATCCTGGCCCGCCTTGGCCAGGAGATCGAGATGATGGAACCCTGGGATCCCGAGCGGGCCCGTGTCCTGGCCAGGGAAATGGATGCCGAATTCAGGGCCGTCCTGGCACTGGTTGAAGAAGAAGCCAGGCGTCCGACTCCCTGATTTTTCGCTATTTTTGAGGGATGAATGCCCTCTCTGCCATGACATCCCCTGTTCTCGGAATCGATATCGGCTCTGTTGCCGTCAAGGCTGTCGTTGTCTCCTCCAACGGTATTACCCACCCCTTCTATCGCCGGATTGATGCCTCGTCTCTCGACGTGTTTCGCTCTCTTGTCGCCTGGTATCGCGAGACCCTGGGTTCCGGCATGCCCGCACGGATTGCCCTGACCGGGCGCGGTGCCGAGGGTTTGGCACAGGCTGGAGGCTGGCCTCTTGTCAACGAGATCTTTGCCCAGGGGACGGGGGCCCTTGTCCTCGAACCAGCGGCCCGCAGTGTTATCGATATCGGCGGGAACGATGCAGCCTGCCTGACCCTCGCTGAAGACGCCCGGGTGGACTCTTTTTCGCTGGCCTCCTTTGCGACCAATTCGCGCTGTGCCGCCGGTACGGGAGCCTTTCTTGAACAGCAGGCAGCCCGGCTGGGACTCTCCATCGAGGACGAATTTTCCCGGCTTGCCCTTTCGGCTGAAAACATCCCCCATATCGCCGGACGTTGCTCGGTCTTTGCCAAATCAGACATGATTCATCTCCAGCAGATTGCCACCCCGGATCGCGAAATTGTGGCCGGTCTTTGCCAGGCCATGGCCGAGTCCTTCCGCAGTGACATCATGAAGGGCGAACGCCCGGCCACACCGGTTTCCTTTCAGGGCGGAGTGTCACGCAATCAGGCTATGGGGCATTTCTTGCGCAAGGCCTTTCATCTTGAGGCGGATGAATTTCTGGTCAACGAGCTGGCCCATCTGGCAGGTGCCGTCGGTGCCGCTGTGCGGGCCGGGTATGACAATAAATGGATCGCGCTTGAGGACGCGCTTGCCCTCCGCACCGTCCCTGCATCAGACGAGGGTGGGCTGCTTCCCCTGACTGATCCGCTGGCTGCCTATATCCAGGCCGGTGCTCCGTTGCAGCTTCCTGCGGATGGCTCGCAGAGAGAGGTGTTTTTGGGGATCGACATCGGATCTGTCAGCACCAATCTCGTCCTGCTGGATTCTTCCGGCAGTCTCGTGACCAAGCGGTATCTTCCTACGGCCGGACGTCCCATTGAGGCGGTCCTTGAGG
>JAKPMW010000191.1 GCA_029548715.1 Spirochaetota bacterium
AGGTCTCACTCTTTTTATCGGCCGACTCTCCGGCCTTTTTCTCAAGCCTGGTGATGTTGCGCCCCAGGTTTTCGACGATCACCCGGGTCTTACCGGTGGCACGAACCGGAGCATTGGTAACCGCCGCCCCGGCGTTTGTCGCAGCCAGATTGGTGGCTGCCACCTTCGCATCCCGCTCCATCGCCAACCGGACCCGGTCCGAGCTTGACTCTTCGCCAACAAGCTGATGCAGTTCGACCTTCGAAAAGATCTCGCGCATCATCCCGATGCTTGACTCCTCGAAATTGATCGTCAGATTGGCCGTCAGTCCTCCCGTAAAGTCGATGCCCTGGTTGAACCCTCTCAGGACGAAGATCGACAGGAGACAGGCCAGAAGACAGACGCCCGAGAAGAAGTAGGCGTACTTCTTGCCCTTTATGAAATTAATGTTTGTCTTGATCATCTCGCGTTTTCCATCCTCTCTCAGACAGGCAGGCGCTTGATCTTGAAGAGGCTCATCGAGCCGTCAACAAGGTAGCGCGTGATAAACAGGGCGGTGAACATGGAGGTGAGGATACCGATAAAGAGTGTCACGGCAAACCCCTTGACCATCCCGCTTCCCATCTGCATCATGACCAGCGCCGACAGGAGGGTCGTCAGGTTGGAGTCAAAGATGGTCATGAAAGCCCGTCCAAAGCCCTTGTCAATCGCAACCCGCATGGTGACATCCCCCCGCCGCATCTCTTCCCGGATGCGCTCGAAGATGAGCACGTTGGCATCCACCGCCATACCCAGCATCAGGATCAAGCCTCCAATGCCAGGCATGGTCAAGGTGGCCTGAAGCTGCGTCATGACGGCCAGCGCGATGACAAAGTTCAGCAGGAGTGCGATATTGGAAAGAAAGCCCGAGTACTTGTAGTAGACAGCCATAAAGACCACGATCATGACAAACCCGATCAGGGCGGCCTGGACACCAGCCATGATCGAATCGCGTCCCAGCGAGGGACCGACCGAGCGCTTCTCTTCAACCTTGAGGCTGGCCTTGAAGCTGCCGGCATTGAGGATAGCCGAAAGGTTTTTTGCCTCTTCGGGTGAAAAATCTCCGGTGATCTGCCCCGACCCGCCCGGAATCCGGCCCTTGATCACGGGATGGGACTGAACCTTTCCGTCAAGCACAATGGCCATCTGCTTTTCGACATTTTCGCCGGTCACACGGGCAAACTGGTCAACACCACTCTCCTTGTCCCCGTCAAGTTTTTCGTCCTTGAGGGTAAAGGAGACATGAACCTTGCTTGAGTACTGGTCGAAAGAAGGCTGGGCATGCTTGACGTACTTTCCATCAAGAAGGATTTCCTTCTTGAGAAAAATCCCGCCCTTCTTCTTTGCACCACCAAACTGGTCACGCTCCCAGATCCAGTACAGCCCGGTCCCTTCGGGGAGGGCAAAGTCGGCCGGAATCTCGCCATTGACGTTGACGAGCAGTTCGACCGAGTTCCCGCGGCGGGACTTGTGCTCGATACGTGCAAGGAGTTCGGGCCTGGTCCCCGCATACTTGTCAATAAAAGCCTTCATGGTCTCTTCATCAACAAGCTGGAAGGTCAGCCGTCCGGCCTTGGAGACGATCTCCTCGGCAGCCTGGGGATCCTTGATACCGGCCAGACTGACGTAGATTCGCTGGTCGTTGCCCATCTCGACCAGTGGCTCGGAAACGCCAAACTGGTCAACCCGGTTTTTGATCTTTTCGTACGCCGAGGTAATGGCAAGATCCATCTCACGGGAGAAGCTTTCGTCCACCCGCTTGGCAACCTCGCGCATAAAAGCGGGATTGGTCGCCGACATGGTGCGGTATGCCGAATTGGTCGAAGCCCTGAGATCAGCAGAATAACGGGACACAAGATCCTCGGTCAGGGACTTGTCGTCGACAGCGAGGACGAGATAGAGCCCGCCCTGCAGGTCAAGACCCAGGTTGAGCACCTTCTTGCGCTTTTCCTTGAGGGCCAAAACCTTGGCCTTCTGGTTGGTCGAGAGAGCATCAATCTCTTCCATGGACAACCCGATCAGGTCCTTTTCGGACTCGGGCATGAGAAAATACCAGTCAATGGTATCCTTCAACCCCCACCAGCAGAGAAGCAGGGTGAGAATGACGACTACCGTTCGCAGCTTGAATTTCATGTAGCCTCCAAACGTGGTACGCCACCGGGATCCGTCCCGGAGCGCCGGACTTCAATAGCGGCCGCGCGAACGCGACCTGCGTGACAAGAGGTAGATGATGAGACCGAGCAGAAAAAGAATCGAAAGCTGTAAAAACTTGCCGATCCAGGAGGGATCGTTTTCATCCGCTGTCGCGGAAGCATTGGTGCCGGACGATTCTTTCGAAGAACTGGCTTCAGCCCCGGGTTTTGCCTCACTCTTCTGGACTTTCAGAAAGGCATCGGCGTCATCGGGCCGCAGGCGGTAAAAACTCTCAACAAACTCCTTATTGAGGTCATCAGCCGCAGTCAGCCTGACCGGAGACGAAACAACACCGGCCGCAATCACGGCCAGTGCCAACCAAGATGGGAAGTACATCCTCATGCCCGGGCTCCCTGTTCAGGTCTCATCAAAACAACCCCCGCCAGCCAGAAGGCCGGCAGGGGCAGATACTCATTCATCAGTCCCGGGGAAGAACCTGGGAGACCATGGCCTTGTTGACCTCAATCTTGACGCCCTTGTCCTTGTCGATTTCGAGGACAACAACCGTCTCGCTTGTTCCAACAACCGTCCCGTACATCCCGCCGGCGGTCAACACCCGATCGCCCTTTTTGAGCTCATTGATGGCAGCCTCGAGTTTTTTACGGGCCTTGGCCTGGGGACGATAGACAACGAAATACATGATGCCGATCATGGCAACCATCATCACCAAAAACATGATGCTGCTGCCGCCCTGACCGCCCTGCGCGCCACCCTGAGGGGTGCAGCCGGCCTGGGAAAGCATGAACAATGCGTTCATTATTGATTCTCCTTGATGGAAGTGCACAAAGTAGCTGATACCGCCTTAATTTAGGAAAATACCAGCCCAAAAGCAAGGCTGCAGCACCATGGCGACCCGGGCACCCGCAGCCGGGCCTCGAGGACGGTTCCCCAAAAAGCCGTCTTACGCCTGGCAGGCAGCCAGGAGTTCACGCTGCATGGCCGCCAGTCCCGCCGCTGCTTCCCCGAGAGCCAGCCGCCCACCCTCACCGTCCTGACGCCGTTTCCATTCGACCTCACCCGTTGCGAGCGTCTTTTCACCAATGGTAACGCGCAGGGGAAACCCGAAGAGATCGGCATCCTTGAACTTGAATCCGGCCCGGGCGTCCCGGTCATCGAGAAGAACGGCCAGACCCAGTCCTTCAAGCTCGTCCGCCAGCCGGAGTGCGGCCGCCTGGGTTTCGGGATGGGCCCAGTTGATGGGAACGATCACGACATCGAAGGGCGCGACGGAAGCCGGCCACTTGATCCCGTCATCATCGTGATTCTGTTCAATCACCGAGGCCAGACTGCGGTCAACCCCGATCCCGTAACAGCCCATAATGGGCGTCATGTTTTGCCCGTTTTCGTCAAGATAGGTCACACCCATGGAGCGGGTATACTTGTCACCCAGTTTGAAGATATGTCCGACCTCGATCCCCCTGAAGACCGCCAGGGGCTGCCCACAATGTTCGCAGGCATCCCCTTCGCGCACGGTCCGCAGATCGGCCCACTCGCCGGCCGCCCAGTCCCGCCCGTGGTTGACGCCCTTGTAGTGCATGTCCCTTTCGTTGGCCCCGGTGATCCCGTCAGCACAAGCCCGCACCGTATGATCAGCGATGATCTGGACTCCGGAGAGCCCCACCGGGCCGGCAAACCCGACCGGGGCGCCCGTCACGGCCCGCACATCCGCCTCATCGGCCAGAGCCACCTCAGGGACACCAAGCGCGTTGGCCAGCTTGACCTCGTTGATGTCAAGATCACCGCGGATCACCGCCATGGCAAACGCCTTTTTTCCGTCCTGCTCGTACCGGTAGACAAGCGACTTGAGGAAGCAGCCCGCATCACACGAGAAAAAGGCGCAGAGTTCGTCAATGCTGCGGACAGAGGGGGTCGAAACCTTTTCAAGGGGAACAGAGGCCTGCGGAGAACCGGCCGGGGCATCCTCGCGGCAGCGGGCAGTCTCGACATTGGCCGCCCGGTTGCAGGCGCGGCAGACAACGATCTCGTTTTCGCCGACCGTCGAGGGAACCATGAACTCCTCGCTCCCACTTCCGCCCATCGCGCCCGAGTCGGCCGCCACCCCGGTCACATCCAGACCCAGTCGCCTGAAGATCCGGTAGTAGGCCGTCCGCATGGCCTCATACGAAGCGTCCAGGTCTTTCTGGTCCCGATCGAAGGAGTAGGCATCCTTCATGATGAATTCCCGCCCACGCATCACCCCAAAGCGGGGCCTGATTTCATCCCTGAATTTTTTTCCGATCTGATAGACGGTAAACGGAAGCTGGCGCCACGACTTGAGTTCGTCCCGCACAATCGCGGTAAACCCCTCCTCGGCCGTCGGGGCCAGGACCGAATCCTTTCCGGCCCGGTCATGGACCTTCATCATCAGATCACCCATGATGGCCCAGCGGCCGGTCTCCTCCCAGATTTCGCGGGGAAGCAGGAGGGGGAGCATGAACTCCTGGGCCCCGGCCCGGTCCATCTCCTCGCGGATAATCCCTTCGACCTTGCGCAGGGCCCTGAGCCCGAGCGGAAGATAACTGTATATTCCCGAGGTCATTTTTCTGATCAAGCCGGCCCGCAGCATGAGCTGGTGACTGGCAATAACGGCCTCGGCGGGGATTTCCTTGAGGGAGGGCAGCATGAGATTCGAGATGCGCACGGCATGACTCCTTAGCGCCTGGGCGCTGGCTATGTTTTTTATGGAGAAACAGCGGCAAAAATATAGGCGGCCGGGACAATGATTGTCAAATTCCCCGGCCGGTGTCTTTGCAGATAGCGCAAGGAGGACAGTGTGACCCGGACCATTCAGCGTATTATCCCGCTCCTGCTGCTTGTCACCCTCAGAGCCGCAGAACCTGTCCAGCCCTTTGCCGGGGCCGAACAGGCCCTCGCTGCGGGCCGGCTTGCAGAAGCCCTCTCCCGCTACAGCGCGCTCGCCTCTGACCGGGATCCCCGCGTCGCTGCATATGCAGCCTTCTTTTCAGGCCAGACCCTGCTCCGCCTGCAGCGGCCCCTGGAGGCCGGGCCCTGGTTTGCCCGGGCCGAGGCTGCGGCACCCGCAATCGGGGACCGATCCCTCCTGTTCTACAGCCGGTTCCATCACGCCATGGCCGATTCAATGGCCGGTCAAAAGCAATCCGCCCTGGCGCGGCTTGATTCGCTTGTCCCCGAAGCCGCGACAGCCGAAAGGGATCTGGCACTGCGCGCCCGGATTGAGGGACTGCGAATCTCCGCCGCCCTGAGCGGGGCCGGGCACGAGCCGGCCGGCAGCACATCCCTTGCCGACCGGGGAAATGCCCTGGCCGCACTGATCCGCACCAGCCCCCTGATCCTCACGGGACATGCGCCAGAACTGCAGACAGCCCTGGACGAACTCGTCGCCAGCGGAGACACACGTGCCGGGGAAACCGCCCTGAGCGTGCTGCACGCCCTGCCCGGCGACCTCCGCCCACCCGGGAATCCATGGACACCGCTTGAGGCACGGGCCTGGGCCCTTCTCGGACAGGTGGATACCGCCCTTGCCCTCCTGCCCTGGTCCCCCGGCATGCCCGCCTCCTGGCTTCTGCCCCGGCTGGAAATCCTCTCCGAAAGCGGTGCCGCCTCCCAGGCTGCCAGCGAAGCCATCGCCGCCCTGCCCGGGCGAGCGCTCCCCGAGCAGGAGCACCTGGCCGGACTGGCCGGGCGCCTCTGCCTGACCCTGGGCCGCTTTGCCGAGGCCGCCCATCTGCTTGAGAGAGCGATGAAGTCCTCCGACAACCGGACCAGGACGCAGGCACTGGCCGATGGTGCCTCCCTGGCCCTGGCCGCCGGTGATCACCGAACCGCTGTCCGGCGTATCCGGGAGAGCGGCCTCCGCTCGGAAGCGGCCCTGCGCCTGCTTGCGACTGCCCTGATCGCAGGCAGGCAGCCGGAGGAGGCGGACGCCCTCATCTCCGCCGGAATCAGCACGCAGAATGAAGCCTCCCTGACCCTGTTGCGGGCGCAAATACACACCCATTCAGCAAGCAATGCGGCAACCCGGGCACAGGCCGAAGCACTGGCTCGTGTCGCCCTTGAGGCTGCCCGCCAAACCGGAGATGATTCCCGCTCCGCCTGGGCCTCCCTCCTTCTCGCCCGGCTGGCAACAACCAACGCTCCCGGCCTGCTTGAGCAGGGCCTGGCATACGCTGTCCGGGCCAAGGATGTCAGGGCCAGGGCAACCGCCCTGCACGACCTGGGGCTGGCTGCACTCCGCCAGGCACGCCCCTCTGAGGCACTGACCCTGCTCGGCCAGGCCGCCGGACTCTTTGACCAGTGGCGCCTGCCCTGGGGCAGTGCCGAGCGCCTGTACACCTCCGCCGACTGGGCCGGAACACGGCGGCATATGGCACTGGCACACCTGCTGCTTGACGACCAGACTGCGGCCTGGGCCGCCTTTGAGGACTCCCTCTCCAGGGAACTCCGCGAAAACATCCTGCCCTCCCCGTCCGGCGAAGCAGCCCGGCTGAGGCACGAACTTGAATTGGCCCGCCGCGCCGGCAAGCCTCAGGCAACCCTCAGGCGGATCATGCTTCAGATATCCCGCCTCCAGCCCACACCATCCAGTCCGCGCACGACGATATCCGCCACCCGCTTCAGGCAGGACCTTGCTGCCCGGGGCAGCCTGGCCGCCATGTATCTCGTCTGGGAGGACAGCAAACCCGGGATTCTCTTTGTCTGCCGCCCTGATGGCATCCGGACAATCCAGCTTCCATCCTCGGAGAGCATCCGTTCAAACGCGCACGCCTTCAGCCAGCTCGCCTCACGCCCCCTCCTCGAGCGGGTCTGGGAGCCAGCCCTCCTGGGCACCCGGCTGCACGACCGGACTCCCGAATTCCTGCGCCGGGGAGGATGGCTCCGGAAAAACCTGCTCACCCCGGTCCTCGACGCGATGACTGAAAGCGGGATGACCAATCTTGTCCTCATTGCGGACGGTGCCCTCGCGGGGATGCCCTTTGCGGCCATCCCGCTGGGAGAGAGCCCCGGAGGGGCCTGCCTCGGAGACCGGATCGCCCTCTCCCATCCCGCGTCGGCCAGCCTCTGGCAAGCGTCCCTCACAGCAGACCGGGCGACTGGCAGCGTCATCCTTGCCGGGGACACAGGGCAGCGCAGGATCCCGGACGGGAGACTCTTTGCCGCCCTGCCGGGCAGCGGAAGGGAGATCCAGGCCATCGCTGCACACTATCGGGAGGTCTCGGTCGTTCTTCGCGGGCCGGCAGCCAGCATCTCCAACCTGAGACACGCCCTTTCGCTGCACCCCCCGGCCATTCTCCATCTGGCAACGCACGGCTACTTTTATACGGACCCGACGGACGGCAGGGAACGCGGGGCCCTCCTGTTCGCCGGCCCGGGCAATGCGGGCGAGAGTCTTGACGAGCGAACCGTTGCGGCTCTGCCTCTCTCCGGCAGCCTGGTCACCCTCTCGGCCTGCGATACCGCCCGGGGGGAGGTGATTGCGGGCGAGGGAATGCACTCACTGATGCGCTCCTTCCTTGCGGCTGGAGCCCGGAGCGTCACCGCCTCCCTCTGGCAGATAGGCGACCGGGCCACGGCCGAGTACATGGATCTCTACTACCGGCTTGTCCGGACAGGCGTATCACCCCCACAGGCACACCGGGCGGTCAGGGCGCGTCTTGCCGAAACCGGACATGACCCCTCAAAACGGGCCGCCTTCGTCTGTTCAGGCTGAAGCGGCACGATTTTTCCACCCGGCACCCGCAGGCTGATACTTTTTCAGGATGAAAAGAAAAATTCGCAACCCTTATACCGGCATCAAGGGCTATCAATGCTTCGGCTGCTCACCAGACAACGCGCAGGGACTGCGCATGCGCTTTCATGAGGACGGTGAGCGCGTTGTCTGCCTCTGGGAACCAGAGGCCCATTTTCAGGGCTTCGGCAATATCCTGCACGGCGGAATTCACGCCTCACTCCATGATGAGGTGGCCGCATGGGCGGTCTTCGTCAAGTGCGGGACCTCAGGCATGACAACATCCCTCTCGCTGCGCTTCCACCGCCCGGCCTTTACCCACCAGGGCCCCCTGCGGATT
>JAKPMW010000220.1 GCA_029548715.1 Spirochaetota bacterium
GCCCCTGACGGTTGCCAGCACCATGCTGCAGGGCTTCGAAGCATCCTTCTTTTCGATCCAGGGCTGCAGGAGATCGACTGCGGCCCGCATGGTCTCAGCAGACTGCAGTACAAAGGGAAGCTGCATCTTGCCCGATCCGAAAAGCTCACCTACGATCTTCATGGCAGGAATCAGGATCTCGTTGATGATGGAGAGAGCATCCCGTGAGGTGCGGGCTTCGTCCAGCATGAGATCCAGTCCGGCCCTGTTTCCCCGCAGGACCGCCTGCTCAAGGCGCTTTTCTACCGGGAGTGATGCACTGCTTTCAGAGGCTGCTTCTGTTCCGCCTGTCCTGTCCTCAAAACGCTTGATGAAATCGAAGAGGGCATTTTCGTGCCTGTTGTAGATGAGCGCGAGAGCGGCCTCCCTGTCCTCATCAGCAATCGCGGCCATGGGAAGGATGGATGCGGCATGGACAATGGCCATGTCAAGACCTGCGGCGACAGCTTCGGCGAGAAAAACGGAGTTGAGGATCTTGCGCGGCTGGGGGGCGAGGCCGAATGAAATATTGGAAAGCCCCAGCACTGTCCAGACACCGGGGAGGGCCGCCTTGACCTGCCGGATGCCTTCGAGGGTTTCGATCCCGGCATTGCGCGAATCCTGGTCTCCGCTCCCGAGGGTAAAGGTCAGGACATCAAAGACCAGATCCTGCGGGGCAAGTCCGACCCGGTCAACCGCGATCCCGTGAATCCGCCGGGCCACCTCGAGTTTTTTGCCGGCTGTCTTGGCCATGCCCTCGATCTCGTCAATGGTCAGGGCAACAAGGGCGGCCCCATGCCGCTTTGCAAGGCGGCAGACACGCTCGGCATGCGCTTCGCCGGACTCGAGATTGACCGAGTTGACGAGGGGCCGGCCACCGTAGAGTTTGAGCGAGGCCTCCATGACCTCGACACTGGTCGTGTCAATCACAAGAGGAAGCCGGGTCCGGGTTACCGCCTGGGCGATGGCCAGCGTCATGTCGCGAACCTCGTTGCGTCCGGTATAAGCGACGCACAGGTCAAGGGCATGGGATCCGCCGGTCTCCTGGTCAGCGATGACTTCAAGGATCCCGTCCCAGTTTTCGGAGGTCAGGAGTTCCTTGAAGCGGCGGCTCCCGTTTGTGTTGGCCCGTTCGCCGATCATCAGGGGGCGGGGTTCCTGCAGCATCCCCTGGGCCGAATACAGGCTTGCCAGTGACCATGTGCGCACGCGTGCACGCCGCGCCGGCGCAACCCCGCGGGTCGCGGCATGCAGGGCCGCAATGTAGGCAGGGCTTGTCCCGCAACAGCCGCCTGCAATCTGGACTCCGTTTTCCGAAACATAGCGGGCCACCCGCTGGCCAAACTCTTCAGGGGGAAGGGAATAGACCATTTTTCCCCCGATATTCTGCGGCATGCCGGCATTGGGCATGACCATGACGTATCCGGGAAAGGTCTGGCATATCTCGCTGATGTACGGCGCCATCAGGTCGGGTCCGGTGGCGCAGTTAATCCCGAGGATATCTACGCCCATGGCCGAGGCAACAGAAATGACGGCCCCGATATCGCTACCCACCAGCATAGTTCCAGTGGTTTCAATCGTGACTGAAAGCAGGATCATGATGTCCCGGCCGGTTTCGCCAATCACATCATGTGCAGCCTCGATGACCGTTTTGAAGTGCAACGGGTCCTGGCAGGTTTCGACCATGAAGATGTCGACGCCACCCTCGGCCAGCCCCTCAAGCTGGGGCCGGTATGCCGCATAAACTGTGTCATGGTCAATCTGGCCCAGGCTGGCCAGCCGGGTCCCGGGACCGATTGAACCCGCAACATAGCGGAGTTTCCCGTCCGAAAAACCGTCAGCAACGGATCGGGCCAGCCGGGCGGCCGCCGAATTGATCTCGCGGACCCGATCGGCAAGGCCGTATTCGGCCAAAACATATTCGCTGGCCCCGAAGGTATTGGTCTCGACAATATCCGATCCGGCAGCATAATACAGCCGGTGCACCTCGGCGATCAGGTGGGGGGCGGATATGTTGAGAAATTCATTGCACCCGTGATGCCCGCCCCAATCCTCCTCACGGATTTCCATTTTCTGGATCTCGGTACCCATGGCCCCGTCAAGAATCAGCAGCTCTCCGGCCGCCAGTCGTTCGCGAAGTGTCATCCTGTCCTGCCTGTCTGGAGGTGATTACGAAATATACTGAGCCCCCGTCCTGCTTGAAAGAGATCCCTCTTGACATTCGAAGTCCAAATACCATATTCTGGATTTGGCTCCGGGACCATCTCCGGTCCTGTGAGTCTCAGACCCGCAGAAATGGATGTTGTATGCCCCTGACCGAAAACGAGATTCGCGCAGATGTCCAGCGTTCGCTGGACAAAAACGATATTATCACCTTCCGGACCTATTATCTCAGTGACTACGGCGAAATGGTCCTGCGGATCATCGCTTCGTCCATTCTTGAGCGCTTTGGCAGGCCGGACCTGATGGACATCGTCTACAGTGCCGCCAAGGAACTGATCATCAATGCAACCAAGGCCAACCTCAAGCGAATCGTCTTTACCGAACTCGGACTGGACCTCCTGAGTCCCGCCGATTATGAAAAGGGAATGCACATCTTCAAGGAACGGCTGGTTGAGGACAGGATCCGCCAGTACGAAACAGCTTTCAAGGAACTGGACTACCCC
>JAKPMW010000225.1 GCA_029548715.1 Spirochaetota bacterium
TAATGGAGTGTATTGACTACCTTCTCGTTTCTACCAAGATGACTTGCATTAAAGATTCAATTTTGTATTCGTAATGCCTGTCTAAAATACATCCAGTGCTGTCGTGGTCATAATCATGATTCTGCAAAAGCACTTTTTTCATGGTTTGCTTTAACAAAAGCAATGAACAATAGCTATCCCGTCTGGGCCAACCAGTTTGATATCTGGCCACCGACAATACCGGAGGACAAAGCATCCGATTACCATTCTCTCTGCTTCAGCTTTGCCCTCGCTGAGAACCGCTGTGTTGTGACCCGATTCGAGAAGGACAACCCGGTTGCTGGCGCGCCGGAAGTGTTTGTCGATAATCCGCTCTGTCCGACAAATCCGGACAGCTTTTGGTCAACCGTCCTTGAGGCGGAAGTACGGGATCCGCTTGCCATGGAACTTGTCACCGCAATCAAGGCCCTATACAATCAGTTTAATGTCGAATACTGCCATGGGCAAACTATTGAGCATGTGGGTCTCAAGGACGAACCCTATTTCAAGTATTTCAGCTACCCGGATTTTATCACCCCGTATTCCGGTCTGATCCAGATCCGAAAATTCGCCGAGGCCAACGGCAAATCCGATCTGATCAAGATGTTTGAACCGATCAAGGCACTCGTCAAACAAGTCCGGGAACGTATTTATGAGATGTTGGTCAAGGATTTCGGGTATTTTGAATAGAATTTGTCATGAGCTGCGTAGCCGGGTGCGCGAGGGCGCCCGGGTGTCTGCGGCAGCGCTGTTTGTCCGGTGCGCCCATATCCCCGCCACCTGTGTGATTGTCCGTTGTCGTTGTTGTAGAGACGCCCAATCTGGGCGTCTTGCGTCGTTCAATTTGTCAGTTTGAGGAATGTGGTGGGGAAATCACAGGCGGGCGTCTCCACTGTTTGTCAGGTTGGCATCCCCGTGGCCGTTGCACAGTTTTCTGGATGGATTATGTGTGCCAGCCTCGGACGCGTGTGCATCCGTCGGACCAGTGGGAGAGAAGGGGCAGGTTGCGGACGCCGAAACAAAAAAACAACCGGGAGGGAATGAATGCCCTTCCCGGTTGTTGAAGAATCATGGTATTGCGAAACGCGAATTCTTATCCCCGCTCGGGTTTGAAGATGACGGCGCCCAGCGGCGGGATGACGACATCGAGCGAGTAGGGGAAGCGGTAGGCCTGGCACTCGAAGGCGGCCACCTCGCCCGAGTTGCCGCAGTTGCTGCCCCCGTAGGACTCGGCGTCGCTGTTGAAGATCTCCCGGTAGCGGCAGAGCTCGGGGACACCGAGCCTGTAGTTGTAGCGCGGGACCGGAGTAAAGTTGATGGCAATAATTGTGAAGTCGGCGGGGTCGCTCCCGCGGCGCATGAAGGAGATGCTGCTGTTGTCCGGGTCGTCAAGGTTGATCCCGTCGAAGCCGTCCGGGGTAAAGTCCTTTTGCCAGAGGGAGGGCTCTTCGCGATAGATCCGGTTGAGGTCGCGCACGCAGCGGGCCATCCCGCGGTGCATGTCGTAGTCCATCAGGTGCCAGTCGAGGCTCTTGTACTCGTTCCACTCGTCAAACTGGGCAAATTCCTGGCCCATGAAGAGGAGGACCTTGCCGGGGTGTGTCCACATGTATGTGTAGAGCGCGCGCAGGTTGGCAAATTTCTGCCAGTAATCTCCCGGCATCTTGTTGATCATCGAGCCCTTGCCGTGGGTGACCTCGTCGTGCGAAAAGGGCAGGACGAAATTTTCGGACCAGGCGTAGAGGAAGCCGAAGGTCAGTTGCCAGTGGTGATAGCGGCGGTAGACAGGGTCCTTGGTCATGTAGACCAGGATGTCGTGCATCCAGCCCATGTTCCACTTGAAGGCGAACCCGAGGCCGCCCATCCAGGTGGGCCGTGAGACATTGGGCCAGGCGGTTGACTCCTCGGCCATCATCAGGGTGCCCGGGTAGTACTGGTAGACGATCGAGTTGAGGTGCTTCATGAACTCGATGGCCTCGAGATTTTCGCGTCCGCCGTACTGGTTGGCGATCCACTCGCCGTCCTTTTTGCCATAGTCAAGATAGAGCATGGAGGCGACGGCGTCCACGCGCAGGCCGTCAAAGTGGTACTGGTCGATCCAGAAAAGGGCATTGGATATCAGAAAGTTTTTGACCTCGTTGCGTCCGAAGTTGAAGATCTTTGTCCCCCAGTCGGGGTGCTCGCCCTGGCGCGGGTCGGCGTGCTCGTACAGGCAGGTCCCGTCAAATTCGGCCAGGCCGTGGGCATCCTTGGGGAAGTGGGCCGGGACCCAGTCGAGGATGACCCCGATCCCCTCCTGATGGCAGCGGTCGATAAAATACTTGAGGTCGTCCGGACTTCCGTAGCGCGAAGTCGGGGCGAAGTAGCCGGTTACCTGGTAGCCCCATGAGCCGTCAAAGGGATGCTCTTCGACGGGCATCAGCTCGATATGGGTAAAGCCGAGGTCCTTGACATAGGGGACCATCTGTTCGGCCATCTCACGGTAGGTCAAAAAGGCGTCCCCGTCCTTGCGACGCCAGGACCCCAGATGGGCCTCGTAGACCGACATGGGCTGGTTGAGGAAGTCCGACTGGGCCCGGTGTTCGATCCAGGCGGCGTCACTCCAGTTGTAGGCCGAGAGGGTGTGCACCCGTGATGCCGTCTTCGGGCGGAGCTCGGCGCAAAACGCATAGGGGT
>JAKPMW010000241.1 GCA_029548715.1 Spirochaetota bacterium
AATCCGTTTCCGATCAACCTCTCGCAGACCAGGTACACGGTTGATTACAGACAGGTCAACATCGACTACGGCACGCTTGGCACGGCGGCCCGTCCCGGGGACGATCTCTACCTTGATGCCGGGAGCGATAATTCAATCAAGACCTTTCGTGCCGTCAAGATCACCGAAAACCGCGAAAACAAGCATCTCCCCTTCAATCATCATATCGCCTATACGATCCAGAATACCTCGGACGAGCACAAAACCCTGCACCTTGTCTCCCAGCGCATCACGGGGAACGAGCACCGTTCGATCTACCACTTCCGTACACAGCCGGATGCGACTCCCGAAAACACACTGATCTGGATCCTCGAGCTCGCACCCCACGGAAGCCAGACCCTGGAGTATGACTATGATGCCGACGTCAAGGACGTCCCCGGTGAAAGCGGGTTTGAGCAGGGCGGCTGAGTTGTCGCACGATGCAGGGATACCGCGTTCCTGCCAACACTCGGGAATGATTGTGACGCGCTTGCAGGCCAGCATCAATCCCCGGGTGTTTCGGATGACGCTGAACCTGCTTGGCGAAAGAGGTATCATGCCGGAAGCGGAGGGCGGAGATCCCGCAGACCGTGCTCCGCATCCCGCCTGGCTGCGGGTGTCGGGCCACGGGACACAATGCCACCTTGGCCATGTCACACCGGGCATTATCAGTGCGGTGAGGATTCGGGCGTTCTTTTACACCAGGTACAGGCTGGCGTACTTGGGATTGATGGCCATCAGATCACCTGCTGTCAAAAGCTGGCGGATACGGCTGCCGTCGTAGCGCGGGTCAACGTCGGAGGGCGTCTCGATCGGCTCTCCACTGGAGCGCATGACCGGATGGATGATGGGCAGATTTTGCCCTTCTTCGCGGCGGCTCGAATACCCGATCGTTCCATCTTCAAGCAGGACCCAGGATCCGATGGGCACCATGGTGCCGGCGTGGGCGAAGGCCACCATGGCGTCAAGGTCAAATCCCGTCTTTTCGGTGGTCATGATCCGCTTGAGGGCCACAGTGGGGTGAAAGAGGGGCGAAAACGGATTGGGTTGGGTCAGCGTGATGTAGCGGTCGGCGAAGGCGAGGATGGCCGTGTACTTTGAAAAAAGCCTGTCGGTGATTCCGTCAGGGGACCCGCTTCCGTCGGTCCGTTCGTGGTGCTGCAGGACTGCCTTGTTGACGTGATAGTCCATCTCGAACTGGCGCATCAGATGATAGCTCTCGGAGGCGTGTCGTTCGATATTGCTTCGGTCTGCGATCGCGTTGAGGACATCCGTGTGCTTGAGGTGGGGAAAGGCCTTTTTGTAGTAGATATCGTGCACAAAGGCTGCAAATCCGAGTTTGATCAGCTCCTCACGGGTAAAGGTCTTGAGACGGATGGCACGCAGCAGGTTGATGTCCTTTTGCAGGCCGGGATCGTCGAGCTTGCGGGTCATCATCTTGTTGAGCTCAATCGCGGTAGCCAGGGAGACGACGGCCACATTCAGGCAGTGGTTGGCCAGAAAGCGCTGTTCCTGGCTGATGATGTCCTTGAGAAGGAGGGATGCGTCCTGGTTGGGGCCGGCTTCGTCGATAAATCCTGAAACCATTGTTTCGAGGATTTTGACGGCTTCCTGGCGGCCGCTGATCAGGCCCCCATATACAGTATCCACAGTGCCGGCCCGCTGCTGGAGGCGGTTGGCCAGAGGAGCCTTGTCCAGTTGCGGCCCACTGAGGAGCCGTTCGGTCTCGAGCCGTGCCTGCTCGACAATATTGAGGATCTTGACTGCATCGGCCCGCTCGTGCCGGTCCATCGAATCAAGGTTGATGTTTTTTTGCTCGCTGATCGAGCCGAGGTTGTCAAGAGTCGCGTTGGAAGCCAGGGCATTGCGGGTAAAAGCCTCGTCGATGCGCTTCGAGATAAGGGCATCCATTGCTTCCTTGCTCGAAGGTGCAATGGGTACTTCCTGGTCAGGGGGCATCTCTGGCACAACACACTCCTTGGTGCAGGGTCAGGTAGAACACGCATAAGCATATTGGAGCAAGCCATATCCGCCGTACGTTGCCGGGCGAGGCACTGTCTTCGGGCGAAGGGTGAGAAGCAGAGAAAGGAGCACAAAAAGCCTCCCTGATGTGTCATCACCAATCATAATAGAGCTCTTGCTATAAATGCAACAGATTTCTTGATCCTATTGCGCCTGCTTTTTGTCTGGCCAAAATTCAGACTTTCAGGTAGACTGGGAGGCAGGCGAGGAGGGGACGGGACAGTATGTGGCCGTTTTCCAGAAAAAACAGGCAGACAGCCGATGATGAGCAGGGCGGAGGCAAGGGTCTGCGCTATGACCAGGTGCGTGAGGCCGAAAACAGGCGTTATCTTGCCGAGCTCGTCAATGCCCGCAGGCCGCCCGAGGTGCAGAAGCGGCTTCTTGAAGTCCTGAAGTACGAGCCCAGCCTGACCAAAAAGATCGACATTGTCGAGCGGCTGGACCGGCTGGGCGTAGACACCCTGGGCTGGTATGAACAACGGATCAGCGTGGTCAAGGCGGGAGCGCAAAAGGCGCAGCGGGAAAAAAACCGCAGCACCGCATATTTTTTCGAAAGTCCCGAATACAGGTCTCTCTCGGCCGAATCCAAGGAACTCCTCAGGGGGCTTGAGCCGCCCTCCCTGTTTCGCTTTGCGACAAAGGAGTTCCGTCGTATCACGGCCTTTGGCAAGCGGGAACGCTTGCTCAAGGCATTGTTTTTCCGCCTGCGACATGAACCGGATACCCGGCTTGCGGGCTGGTGCAATGAGGAGATGCGGCTTCTTGCCCAGACACTTGAACACTCACTGGCCCGGGTTGTCGAGCGGGGCTGGGCCAGTCTTGATATTCATCCGTACAACATCCTTGTGCGCCTTGAGTCCCTTGTCAGGGGCTGGCTGAATGAGGCCCCCCGGCTGGTGCAAAGCCCTTCGCGCCTGCTCTGGCTCAAGCTTGGTCCCCTGGCACGCACCTGGTTTTCGATCACAAGGCAGGAGGGGCAGGTCAGTCTGGCCCTGGATGGGCTGGCCCAGTTTCTCAAGGCCAACGGTGCTGATGGCCCGCAGATCAGACGGCAGGTGGCGGCTGCCGAGGCCATCCTGGACGACGAGCGGGCCGGAGTCGGGTTTGGCAAGGCGATGCTTGCCATCTGGATGCTGCTTGCCCGGCGCTTTGGAAACCGGGATGCCTTGTGCGAAAAGCTCAGGCCTGAGGCGATAGCGCTTGATACCTGGGCCTGTCCACCCGAGGTCCTCGAGAAGATCCAGGCCTTCATTCAGGCCCGGCGTGATGAGCGGGACGAACTGGCCCGGACCATCCTTTTGCTTGACGAGATCGGGATCGCCGGGCCTGACGAGATGGATGAGCGCAGCATGAACGATGCCTGGTGTCTCTATGCCGAGTCGATCCACGTCATGCCTGATGCGGGCCGGACGGCGGCCTCACAATGCCGGATGGCGCTCTCCCTGGATGTGACCGGGTTTTGTGAACGGGCTGCTTCCAACCTTTCGTATATCGTGACAGTGCTTTTGAGGGACCAGATTCTGGCCGAGCATACCCTTGCAGTCGAGCGGGAGGCGCTTGACCGTGCCCTCTCGGCCATGCGCAGCATTCGTCAGGTACGCGAAAGGCTTGTGATTCCGGTGAGTGCCTGGGATGCCTGGGTGCGCAAGGCTCCGGGTGCCGAGCCTCTTTCGGATGCCGAGACGGGCTTTGCCCGGGCCATGCTTGACGTTGGTGTTGCAGCGGCCCATACAGGACTCAAGGTACAGCAGCTCGTTGCCCAGGCTGCCGGCCTCGACACCCTTGCCGGTGCAAAAGCCCGGGCCGCTTCCGGGATCCTGGTCGAGGTGGCAAAGGAACTGCGCGAGCCACAGGTCTTTGCCGGGGTCACACTCAGGGATGCACTGGGGCGGGTTCAGGCCTGGGGGCTGGCGTTGGCCTGGCTGCTGGGTGAGACAACGGTACGCAGCCTTGTCAGCCGCCGGGCCGAGACTGAGGTGGATCTTGCTTCGGTCGAAGCAACTCTGGCCCGGATGGAAGGGTCTTAAAACCGCATCGCCGTACTGCTGTGGGGACAATATTCATGTGGGCAACGCACAGCCTCGTCTGCGGATGACACAAATAAAGATCTGCCTGAACCCTTGTCGTCTGTGGGCAACAAGTACATTGGCATTTGCCAGATCCGAGGACTGCCCGGCATGGTTTGGTAGTCCAGGTCCGCGCTGGCCTGCTTCTGTTCCCCAAAAAGTGTCTTGTTCTCATGCGCCAGCGGGGTATACTCGAAGGAAGTGATGACGGAGGTGGCGTGATGAAGCGGTATCTGGCTTGTTGGTGTATATTTGCTATGATATTTTCAGGGGCGCTTGCTGCGGCCAGGTCAGTGCCGCTTGTACCCCACGCCTCGCACGGAATCGAATTTTTGGCCCGCGGCAACGGGGGCATTATCATTGCCCAGGCCGGCGGGAACAGGGGCGGACTGGCCCTCTTTACCTTCAAGGGAGACAGGGTCTCCCGCGTGGGGAGTATCGTCAAGGGACAGGTCAATCACTCACCGGACCTTCCCATCGCCTTTATCCAGACAGCGGACGGAAAATTTGCGGCTCTTGTTGAGGTCTTTGTTCAGGGAGCCGGGCGGACTGCCCGCGGGACGATCGCTCTTTCGAAGCTCGACGGGAGCGGGAGCGAGATATGGTCCCGCTCATTTGGCGAGGCCGGTCTGGATTACAAGCCGATTGACCTTGTCCAGACATCCGAGGGCGGGTTTGTGATTGCCGGTGCGACGGTGCAGAGTGCCGCCATCTGGAACAGCCTGCTGATCAGGACAGACGCAAGCGGAAATCAGATATGGAAAAAAGTGATCCCGGCCAGCTCGTACAGCTCGTTCAACCGGATCATCAAGACATCCGACGGAGGATTTGTCCTGTATGGCTACGACCGCCTGCAGGACAGTGCCAACATCCGCATTGTCAAGGTGACGGCCGGAGGGGATCTTGTCTGGCAGAGGACTTTTCCCGGAAAGGGAGATGCGCTCTCCCTGCCTGTGCTGACCGGGCAGGGAGGACAGATATATCTGCAGGTCAAGAGTGAAAACGCGGTTCCTCTGATCATCCCCCTCGGATCTGATGGCAGCCCGGGGTATCCGGCGACCTTGGCCGGGCTTTCGGCCAGTGCCGAGCTTGAGGATGCCGTCCCGCTTGAGGACGGGTCCTTTGTCCTCTGTGGACATACCGGAGGGGATGCGAGTAATGTGCTGCTTTGTCAGTGGCGTCCGGGAGCCGGCCTGGTCTGGCAAAAATCCATCGATGTCAGCGGGACCGACCTGGGCCGTCTGGTGCGGCGTGCGCCTGACGGCGGGTATTACGTATATGCCGTCACGGGCTACAGCTATAATTACAGTACGCAAAAATACTCATATAAAAATACCATGATAAAAACGGACAGTCTGGGGAATACACTCTGGCGCGAGAGTTTTACAGTTGGACTGGCGGACAGCGTGCAGGATATGCATGTGCTGCCTGACGGGCGTGTTGTGCTGCTTCTCTCGACCATCAAGGGCGGGAAGCAGGGCGCGTACGTGCTCTTTACGGAGGCCGGGGGGCGTCCTGGGAGTGTTCGCTAAAAGGGGAGCGCCAGTTGGCCCGTGCGTGCCTGACAGCCGGGTCTGTTGCTTTGTGCTGATGAACGGTCTCGGGCTCGATATCTGCGTCGCGTCGTGGGGGTGTGCCCCTTTTCACCTTACGCATGATGATAGCATGGATTCGACGGCATAATCCCGGATTCGGATTGCAGATTTGTGATGCGTATCCCGGATTATTTCCCGAACACGGCATCGAGGGCCGCGGCGAGGCTTGAGGCAAACACGAGGTCCGGGCCAATTCCCGTCTGGCCGGAGACTGTTCCCCGTGCTCTGGCTGTTTCAATATCGCGCCGGTTGGCTTCAGGGAGGACCA
>JAKPMW010000250.1 GCA_029548715.1 Spirochaetota bacterium
ATCCCGAGGATATCCAGGGCAGCCACCAGCTCTGCAGAATGCCGGTGATGCCCCTTTGAGCTGACAAACATTCCGATATCATGGAGAACAGCCGCCACCCGGACCAGGATCCGTTCACGAGCCTGAAAGGTCTCCTCCAGCTCATCAAAAATCATTCCCGCAATGCGCTCGCATTCCCTGGCGTGTTTCTCGTCGTAATGATACTTGCGCCCGATGGCATGCGCCGCCGAGAGAACCTGTTCCTCAAATCCCTCGCGCAATGAATCCGGAAACCCGCCCTCCCGCCGCACGAGGGCGTCCATGATGGCGGACGTCAGCGGCATCCGGGGAAAGGCGATCCTCCCGGCTCCGGATTCGGCAAAGAGCATCCCGATCACAAGCAGGCTGATCCGGGCAGTGACCGTCTGCGTCTCGGGCAATCCCCAGCGCTCGCGCATGGCCTCGGCTGATATCCCGGGGATGCTCCGGGCAATGTCTGCAAACTCGTCGGCTGTCAATTCATGACAGGGCAGGACCTGGGCGCGGATCCTGTCGAGCAGGTCGGGGATATCCTCGTTGAAGGCGATGCAGCGATCAATCGTCCCAATCCCGCAGGAGGCCTTGATGGACTGAACAGACTGGGAGATCACAAAGGGCAAAACCCGCTGCAGCGAGGGCTCGGGGAGATCGAGGTTGCGCGAGAAGCGGAGAGCGCCATCATTATGCGCCCCGTAAAACATGATACTCCCATTCTGGAGCATGATGGACTGGGTCATTCCGGAGCGGGCCATCAGGATCCAGCTTGTCCCGTCCCCGATCCCGGGGCATGGAAAGCGGCCTTCGCTGCAGGCCCTGAAAACCGCCAGCGCCTCATCCGCCGGTTCAAGGACCACAAGCCGGATCCCTGTGGCTGAGGCAATCCTCTCGATGCAGGTCTCGACATTGCTGGCTTCGGCAAGGGAACTTGAGGCGACGGCAAAGGTCGCGGAAACCTGCCAGGATCCCAGCACCTCCCGGTACTGCTGCAGGACAGCAATCAGCGAGGCGAGCGAGGAATGCCGCACCACACCCCGGTCAAAGATGTCGTTTCCGAGGGTAACCGGATTCCAGAAGGATTCGAGAACACGCCAGTCGCCATCCTCTCCGACTTCGGCGATCACGAGTCGCACAGCGTGCGAACCAACGTCTATCACGGACAGAAGACGAGATACTCCCCGGGATGCCTCCAAGACCTGCCCTCCATCCGACCATCCTACCCCGCAGGGGGCGGGATTGTCAAGGGAACCGGCGAAAGCATGAAGCAGGGCAGACGGAAACGTGGCAAAACCACTACGAGTGCTCCACACCGAGCACCCCGATACGGTGCACTGGCAGCCTCCTCATGACCGCGCCTATCCCAGTCCGACCTGACGTATTGCATAACTGGAATATGGCTACCCCCCCCTCCGGGGACTTCGCCCCCTCCGGGGACTTCGCCCCCTTCGGGGACTTCGCCTCCTCCGGGGACTTCGCCCCCTTCGGGGACTTCGCCGGAGTCGCATTTCTGTATCATAATACGCTGCGTGATACGTGCCGCGCGCGCCGCCTTGTTTTTCTCCGCGGTACCCTGTATCATGAAAGCACCTGGAAATCTGGAGGACACAATGCGCTTTCTGGCAGCCCTCATCCCCCTGGCTCTCATGGCCTGCAGCGGACAGACGACCTGGCCTGACGGACTCGACAGGACAACGACCATCTCCAACTGGCGGGGTCCGCGCGCGACCGCCGACGGGGTCCTCTTTGTCTGGAAAGACCGGCAGCCACGGCAATCCCTCTATCTGACCGGTTCATTCAACGCCTGGCGTCAGGCCGATCCGGCATGGAAACTTTCCGAAACCACTCCCGGTGTCTGGAGCATCCTCTCCGAACTTGACCCTGGGAAATACATGTACCTTTTTGTTGTTGACGGGAGGATGCTGCCCGATCCGGCCAACACAAACACCCAGCCCGACGGGTATGGCGGGACATGGAGTCTTTTGACAGTCCCCTGATGTTGGTTCGACCGCACCGCCCACTTCGGGAACCTCAGT
This sequence comes from Spirochaetota bacterium, assembly GCA_029548715.1. Taxonomy (GTDB): domain Bacteria; phylum Spirochaetota; class JAGLSM01; order JAGLSM01; family JAKPMW01; genus JAKPMW01. Next base: position 2,049 of record JAKPMW010000250.1, read on the forward strand.
CTGCAGCGGCAAGTGATTTTTGACCTGCTTCAGGACTGATCCAGGACGGTTTCATGCTTCCCGGTGCGTGCCGGGCAAAGTGCGCTTGCAAAACCACGCTTTTTGATGGCCCGCAGATGACACTGATGCTCACAGATGAAAAAATCTGTGTAACTCTGCACAATCTGTGAGCACGATCCAGGCAGCGGACAACGCAGCACGGCCCGCACAGATGGCGGGCCGTGTTCACAAAGCAGATTGTTTATGGTAAAAAATTTCAGAAGACCAGCTTCATCCCGTCAAGGCGGCGGGCAAACTCGTCCAGGACCCGCTTTTCGTCGGCCTCGTCCTTTGCCACAAAGGTGGCCGAAAAGCGCACATAGTTCCCGACATCATCAAACGGAACCGTTGATATCAGTTTTTCCCGGATCAGAAACTGCGAAAACTCCTCGGCACTGGCAAAGCTCTTCCCGTCGGCCGTCCCCTTGGGCGCCCGCACAAACAGGAAGAAGGAGCCATCAGGCATCCTGGCATCAAACCCGAGTTTTTTGAGGGTCTCGACCATGGCCACAAGCCGTCGCTCGTACTTGAGCCGGGTGCGCTCGGTGATCTCGGGGTGCGCCAGGGCAACGGCGGCCGCCTTTTGAACAGCG
>JAKPMW010000266.1 GCA_029548715.1 Spirochaetota bacterium
CCCCACCCCAATATGGGCATTGCTGGCCAGCCAGACCGATGGATCAGATATGTCAAAGCGCCGCACAAGCTCCAGCTCGAGTGCCAGCCCGGCACTGTTGAGACTCCCCACAAGGGCCAGCTCGCCTTGCCAGTCGTGCACCTCTCGGGGGGCCGCGTGCAGCTTTGTCAGGGCACCGGCCACCAGAAGGAGAAGAAAAGCTGTTTGTATGGGGAACAGCCTCCGGCCAAAAAGAGACGTTTTGGAACGACGCAAGGTCCTCGTCACACACGATGGGCGGGCCCCCGATGGCTGTTCCCGCGTACACCTGATCTTGCGCAGTCCGAACATAGGTCCCCCGTTTCATTCACCCAGAGTATACCGAGTGATGCAGGCGGTGCAAGCCCCGCAATAATTCCAGCGAGACCTTCGTCCAATGCGGATTGGAATCACACCGTGCCGGAAAAATCAAAAAACCGCCCTGCCAGAGGGCGGTCCTTGACGAGACCCGCTGTCTGTTCGCTCAGAGACGCCGCAGATTGGCGGTAAAGTACCAGCCCGTCCCGTTATTGTTGCGGGCATTGATGACAAGCACATCCGACAGCAAGGCCTTGTCTTCCGTCCGGTACGTAATGGTCCGTGTCACACCACGAATGGATATCCCGGAGGCAATCTCCACATTGGGCCAGGCCTGGCCCACGACCGAAACTGTGGTTGCCGTCTTTTCGCCAACCCGGTACTGAACCCTGAAGCTCCGCTCTTGCTCAAACGTGACATACTCGCGCGCCTTGTGATCCGCAAATGTCAGGAGCGAATTGAGCACTGATGTCAGGTTGATGTTTCCCGACGACCAGCGTGTTGCCGTACCGGCAATCACGGCAGCGATCCCGCCGGAGGGGAGAGCATCGTGCGAGTAGAGCTTGATCACCTCACCCATGATGGGATAGACGTTAAAACTGTCTCCATAGGGTCCATATCCGGCCGGGGTGATCATCGGCATATTGACGCTGACACCCTGATATACCCCGGTGGCTGTCCGTGTAAAACGGAAGGCACCCGGTGCCGTCGAGCCGATCACAAAAGGCCGTGCATCCACGGTCCTGACCATCGGGCCGTAATAGGCAACCCCGGTCCTGAACGACCGTTCGAGTGCCGCAAACGGGGCCTTTGCCAGCGCAAGATTTTTTCCGGCTGTGACGATGGACAACTTTTCTCCATTGCGGTGCGTGCGCACCCGGGATCCGGTCGCCGGAACATCGGCCAGACTAAAGCCAATCCCGCCGCCGGTATTTTCAGTACCTGAAAAGATGGCTGAGGCACTGGCATGATAGTACATGCGGATTTCCTTGACGATATAGTTTTTCCGGGTATCGCTTTTGACATCGTAGTCGAGTCTGTAAGTAGCTGCCTGAAGCGGCACAAGGGACAGCAGGCATCCCAGAATGGTCATTCCAAGCAACGTGCATTGTGATCGGTTCATGATATCTCCTGCGAAAACGTTTTCCGGCTATCCAGATCGCAGCAGCCGGTCGGACGTATTGTGTGACACTCCCCTCCCGGATCTGTCAAAAATCTGCCCGGCATCGTTCGGGAACAATCCCGGATTAGCAGGCGAACCTAACTTTGTTAGGTTCGCCTAAAAAAGTTATAGGCACCTTCCAATCCGGGACTACGCATTTGTCCCCAATACCGCTTTTCCTGACCACACGGGCGTGACGGATTTTTTGTTGCCCACCAAAATAGCCCCGCATTGCTCCCAAAATAATTCCGGACGAATCCCTCTCGTTATTTTTAAATACTTGTCGTCAGCCCGATCTGTGCTATACTTCTATGTGTGTCGGATGTGGGGCGTCATGCCCCCTAAAATTATCCCATGGAGGAGTTACTTTTATGAAGAAATTGAGTCTCATGCTGGCCCTGGTGCTGGCCCTCGGCGTCTTTGCTACTGCCTGTTCGGAAGATGATGATGCGGCGGCTACTGTTATTGCTACCTACACAAGCGGCAGCGACGGAAACAAGACGTTGTTCTACACATCAAAGGGCTTTGAAGTCTTCAACTACAACGCAACAAATATCACAATTGCTGCGTGGAGAGGGACCTATGCTGACAACACTGCAACGCAGATCGTCACATGCTCTTCGACAAACTGGATCAACAATACGACAGCAACTGAAGCAACCCCAGCATGGATCAGCGATACCACAAAGACTCCTTACGGAATCCAAAACTTCATATTTACTTACACAACCAACGCAACCGTTACGAATGCAACTTCATCGGCAACCTTGG
>JAKPMW010000272.1 GCA_029548715.1 Spirochaetota bacterium
AGGGTAGGGTTTTGGGGAAACGATTCGCCCGAGTATGTTGCGGCAAATCCCGTCTACTTCAGGACGCTCAATTTTTCTCTCGGTCTCTTTGAGGGCGCCAGTCTTGTTGTCGGACGCCAGCGCTATTCGGTCAATCCGGACCGCGCACATCACAACTATGTCCTGACCGACAACATCGACGCCGTCCTCTTCTCGCTTGACCAGAAGTCATGGGGAGTAGATATCTTCGCCGATCTCTTTTCAATGAATTCTCCGGTTGATGCCGTCTATGAGCTGCATGCCGACCGGCATTCGGGGACCGTCAAATATTTTGATGGAGACGTCAATATCGTCCGCTTTGCCGTTGTTCCCTTTGTAAAACTTTTTGACGATACCGATACCACCCTGACCCTCAAGCCCTACGCGATGTTTGCCCGCGTTGGTGCCACCGGCAAGAAGGATGGATCACAGGGTGGCAACGAAAACACCTCTGCAGGTGCAACCGGAAACCATGCCGACAACGACTGGCTCGCGCTGACGGGAATTTCAGCCTACGCCCGCGTTTCGGCCTTGTCATTCCTGTTTGAAGCCGGCCTCTCCTTCGGCAAGGACAGAAAGGGACCCGGTGTCCCTGATGTCGATTTCTCGGGGTATATGCTGCATGCTTCGGCGGTTTTAAAGACTGGTGATCTGGCCAGCTTCGGAGCAGCCGTGATCTACGCAAGCGGTGCCGAGACAGATGCTGACGGGAACTACAAAAACTACGGATATGTCTCTTTCAAGGCCGACAAGATCGGGGGATACCTCTTCCGCGATTATTACGGAGTCTACCCCTACGGCATCCTCAGCACCTCCGGTATCCAGATTGACCCTTCCGAAAGCTCAAAGCGTTCGCCGATGGCCGGTTTCATGCTTCGGGGGAGCATTGACAATCTCGATCTGGCAACCTTCAGCAAGGGAAAAAACGGGCTGGACATCGATGTTGAATACTGGATGTATTTCGATACCAGTACCAGCGGCGCCAATTTCTCATCAACAACCCTCGCCGCTGACAAGTTTGACCAGAAACGCTTCGGGGAGTTTCTTGGCTGGGAACTGGACCTGCGCATCGCCTGGTCGATCGACAGCGATGTCCTGACTATCGGAGTTGAAACCGGATTTTTTGTACCGGGTGAATTTTTTGCCTGGCCTGTTGCCAATGCCAGGGCCCCCTTTGGGAATGACACGTTTTGGGGTGTCACGGTTTTCAGCGCCCTCAAATTCTGAACCGGAGAAAGCAACGTCATGACGCGAAACCTGATTCGATGGACGGCTTCCATGGTGGCTGGCATGCAGCTGCTTCTGGCTGCGGGCTGTGGCCTCGGAGATCCCGCTGGGGAGGCTCCGCTGACGGACGTTTCCTTTTCAAGTCCTGCATCGTCAGCCATCCTGAATGCTGTCCGGACGGCTCGTTCGCATGTCAGACTGGCACTTAACCGGATTGTCGACAAAAACCTGATTATTGCCTTGAATGATGCTGCCGCACGGGGTGTCAGGGTCGAACTTGTTGTCGATGTCACCCATGAAAGCTCTGTGGCCGGGATCTCTTCGCGGGTCAGTTTTGCTGCCGGCAACCCCGAGGGTGAGATGAACGGCAATTTCGCCATCGTTGATTCGGTCGCCTGGTTTTTTTCGGACGCTGTACTGACAAACGAGCGCACCATCGCCCTCTCAATCAGGCAGGACGAACTTGTAACCACACTCGGTGCTGAATTTGCCCAGATGCACGACAACGGTTTTTTTGGTTCGAAGGACAGTGGGGGAACTGCCAAGCAAAAAATCAACCACCAGACCGTATTCGAGACTTCGGGCGGGACGGTCGAGATGTACTTTATTCCCCAAAACGAAGCCCTGACATACATCTCGGCCCGCATGAAGCAGGCAAAAAAATCGGTTGATGTGTATGGCAAGATCATGCTCAGCGAGAGCATTGCCGCGGCATTTACCGATGTCGGTAATTCAGGACTGCCAAATTACTTTTGCTTCGGAAACACGGACGTGACCAATCTCATGCGGCACGCCTTCATCATCGGAAATCCCACAAACACCATTGTTGAGGCGAGCATGCCCGTCAACTCGGTCTTTGTGGATTCGGGAACCATTGACGAGACCATGCTCTTTACCACATTCCCCTTTGATGACGATGCAACGCTTGCAAAAAGTGATGGCGTTGTCATTTTTATCCGGGGGAAGATCCTCAACTCGATCCAGTCCCGCCTTGCCGGGATGGTTGCCGGGCTTCCAAAATATTCCAGCCCGGCCGACTCGGAGGTGACCAACTCCATCCGGATTGCAACATTTAACGCATTACGTCTGGGGGACAACCCAAAGGCGTACCCCGAACTTGCCAGGGTGATCACGACGGGCGGATTTGACCTTGTAGGCATAGTCGAACTGATGGTTGGCGCCGATAATGCCAATGCAAGCATCGGGGAT
>JAKPMW010000279.1 GCA_029548715.1 Spirochaetota bacterium
ACAAGGGCCCGCGTTTTGGCCGAGTCCTGGGTCTTGTTGAAGTACGAGGCGACCCGCCGCTTCAGCCGCTTGGCCTTTCCGATATAGAGGATCCGCCCGTCAGCGCCCTTCATCAGGTAGACGCCGGGCAGCTCGGGCAGGGTCCGGATTCGCTCGTCAAGCGGCATGGGGTCACTCATCGCGAAAATATACAAATGAACGGGGCTCTGCGCCGGAAAGGGATTGCCTCTTCGCGGGGGTGGTCTGGCTGCGCTCAGGTTGTAATGGGGAACAGTCCTCAAGCCTCACGGGCGCGATTGGAGCGAAAATTTTTGCTTTTTGAACAGCATCCCGCTATTTTTGTGACTGATAGCATATATGCGTCAGGCGCAGTTTTGTCGTATCTGCAAAAGATGCGGCAGATCGGCTGCGTGAGTATACAGGAGGAAGTTCCCTTGTCCAAGAGATATCATTCCGGCCTCAAGGCCAATCGCCAGAGCATTGTGCGCAGGATGCGCAACAAGTCCGAGATGAGCAAGATCCGCACCCAGGTCAAGAAGTCCAGGGTTGCGCTTGCCGAGGGCAAAAAGGATGAGGCGGTTGCCCTCATGCCGGAGCTCTTCTCGGTTCTGGACAAGGGCGTCAAGCACGGCCGTCTGCACAAGAACACAGTGGCCCGCAAAAAGGCCCGCATGGCCAAGAAGCTTGCGTCGCTTGCCAAGGCCTGATTTGTCCGGCATTGATGCGGGATCTCATGTGCGGGGAGTGTGTCTGTGACCAAGGCAGAGATCGTTGAGCGCATCAGTCGCGAGGTTGATGTTCAAAAAAAGGATATCGCCTTTATCATTGATTCCTTTTTCGAGATGGTCAAGAGCTCCCTTTCCGAGGGTGAGTCAATGGAGTTGCGCGGTTTTGGGACCTTTGGGTTCAAGATCCGCAAGGGGCGCAAGGCCAGAAATCCGCGCTCGGGCGAGGCGGTTGTGGTTGATGACCGCGTTGTGATTTTTTTCAAGCCCGGCAAGGAGTTCAAGCAGCTTGCCCGACTTGTCCCGGTTGACAGGGTGCGCACCATGGTCGAGGGTCGCAAGCGCGGCCCCCGCGGGCAGGCAGAGCCGGCCGGAGAGTGATCCGGTTGTGCATGCTGAAATTGACAAAAACCGTCCGCGAGGGCGGTTTTTGTGTTTTGCCACTGACAGTGGGCAGATACCCGGCTAAAACCGATATGGCCCCACCGGGACGCCATCCTTTGCGCCCGGACGGGCTGTTTGTATATTTCACTCTCATATTTTTAGCAGGACGGGGTTTGTCCTCTCCTGAGGGGGTGCGGTGTGGATCATGCCATGGATGCAAAGCGGCTTGAGCAGTTGTACTGCGCAGATCACGGGTTTTTTTCTCTTGCGACGCATGCCTGGATTGAGTCCTGGATTCAGAAGCAGATCCCCGGAGTGCGCGAATCCTCCCGAAAGCCGGATGGGTCTGACGCTGTCCGGTTTGTGGACTATCTCAACGCGATCAGGGAGAGGGGCCGCCTCGATCAGGACTGGGCAGGGCGCTGGGCCGGAGCGGAAAGCCTGCTCTCAACGATAGAGGCCTTCCACAGGGAAACCAATACCGTCCGCCATGGCTTTGCGACCCTCCCGAAGCAGAGGGCCAATGATTATCTCGCACTCCTTGTGGCCTTCATGCAGCATGCCGGGATTTCCCGGGAGATTGTCCACAGGCTTGAGACGCTCCGGCTCGAAAACGAGGTCGATTACAGGGGACTCCTGCAGGAGCTTGCCAATCTGCGGACCGAAGAGATCCGGCGCCAAAACGGGATGGCTGCTGCCGAGTCTGTCAATCCCGAGGGAATGGCGCAGGAGCTTGACCTGCTCAAGCGCGAACTGGGTGACAGGGAGGCGGAGATCGCACGGCTGCAGGAGGAGAGCAATAGACTCGGTACGCAGGCCGCCAAGGTGGATGACCTGCGAAGCACAACCGCCGAGTACAAAAACAGGATTCGCGCTCTCGAAGAGCGGATGCAGCGTGCGCGTCTGCGGGAGGATTTTTTCCGCTCGATGGCCTGCCATTCCCGTTCACGTGTCCTCCTTGAACGGTCCCTGATGAAGCTCAGTCACGATCAGGAAGAGGCCGTGCTGCGTTTTCATGACCAGGAGGTTTTTTTGGTCAAGGGCCCTGCCGGTTCGGGCAAGACCATCGTTCTTCTCAAGTGTGTTGCCCGGGCACTGGAGCTGGCCGGCCAGGGTGAACTTCTGGATGCAGCGGATTCACGGCCGCTTGTGATGAACTGGGGAAAGAGGCTGCAGGCCTACAGCCAGTACCAGATCAGGGTGCACTCCCTGTTCGGTGAGGGCCAGGTCGAGATGAAGACCGTGGATTCATGGTTGACTGGTCTGGTGAAAAAGCACCTGCGCCTTGAAGTTGACTGGCCGGGCAGGCTGACTGATCAGGTTGCAAGGATGGGCACGATCGAGGGCCTGCCGGGAGTGGAGGCCGAACTCGAAATGATCTGGACTCGCGGGGTCCTGACCCGGGAGGCATATCTGGAATACAGCCGGATCGGGATGGGCAGGGGGCTGACCGCTGCAAGGCGGCATGAGGTCTGGGATCTTCACGAGAAGCTGGTGGAGCAGTCACTGGCCGCCGGCAAGGTTTTGCCCTCGCTGGGCTGGTGGTTGCTGCTCAGACACCTCACGCAGGCCGGTCAGACGGCGAGGGCGCGCTGGGCCCGGGTCTTTGTCGACGAGTGTCAGGACCTGACTGGGACGAAGCTTGCCATCCTGCGACGGCAGGCCGAACACCTGGTGCTGGCCGGTGATTCCGAACAGATGATCTATCGGGGGACATCGCCCTTTCTGGATGCCGGGATGGACATGCGCAGGGTGACCACAGTGGTCTTGTCGCAGGTTTATCGCAACACGATTCCGGTCTTCGAGTTTGCCCGCAGACTGCGGGAGATGATTCCCGATGCGGAAGATGCCGGCCCGGGACATGCGACACGGATGGGGCCCTTGCCTGAGGTGTGTTTCGCGAGCGGCTGGAACGGGATGCTGGATCATCTTGTCGAGCGGATCAGGGCACTGGCGTTCAGGGAGGACTCCCTCTATGAACCGGGCAGCATCGCGGTTTTGACCCTCGGGCGCCCTGAAGACTATGCCGCCCGGCTTGAAGCCCGGAATATCAAGGTCTGCCTCGCCAAAAATGATGATGTGGATTTTTCGAGGACCGATGCTGTGTTTGTCAGCACAATCCATACCGCCAAGGGGATGGACTTTCCCGTCGTGTTTGTTCTCCTTGATGAGATTGAAGAACAGCGCAGATTTTACCTTGATGACGGGGCCGATCCCGAAGCCTGCGCCCCACGGCTGATGCGCCTTCTCTATGTGGCCAGCACCCGGGGGATGGATATGCTTGAAATCTGCTGTCAGCAAACCGGAACGGGAGGGCGACTGGTGCCAGAGCTACGGGCCATCAACGCTGCGCATCAGGGGATGCTGGAAATGTATGCGGGCGCTGAGGCGTAACCGCGACGGGATGCGTATCCGGGATACGCATTAGATAATCACGATTTTAGCGGATCTATCCCGGATGCGCATGACGATATTACGAAAAATCATGTGTATCCCGCCGAAGGGGGCAATCATGAATTTGTCATGCGACTCCCTGGCTGTACCTGTGAATTTCTGCGCCAAAAACTCACGTCAGCGGGCCTGAGGCTGTTCCCAAAAAACGCAGTACGACAAAAACGCAAGACGAATAAGACAAGAATGTATGTGTTCCCTGTGTGTGCTCGTATGGGTAGTTGCTGCCTGTGCGTGCATCGCTTGTGCCGGCCCGGGTTCCTGCGTATCTTTAGGGCAGACCCGATATAAGGAGAGTGCCCCGCACCATGGAATCCAACCCCCGACGAACCCGGATTGTGGCGACACTGGGGCCAGCTTCGCGAACCCGCGAGACACTGGCCGCCATTCTGGAAGCCGGTGTCAATGTCATCCGCCTCAATCTTTCCCATGGCTCGCACGAGGAGCACCGCGAAAACATAGCCCTCGTGCGCGAGACGGCCGCCTTGCTCGGCCTTTCGGTAGGCATCCTGGCTGACCTTCAGGGACCAAAGATCCGCACGGGCCAGATCGCCGGGGGCGAGATGGT
>JAKPMW010000297.1 GCA_029548715.1 Spirochaetota bacterium
GGCTCAAGCTGTGCACCGTAGGAGCTGCGTGCCTTTTCGAGCAGGTTTTTGGGAACAGTCTCCGGCTGGAGGGGAATACACCCCGGCCGGGTCCTGCGCAGGATCACTCCCCCCTGGCCAAGCAGGATAACCTCATCGATATCCGCAAACCGGTCGACCATGTTTTTGAGATACTCCTCGGCAAACAGCAGGGAGAGGGTCTGGTCAAAATCGGGCAGGACCTTGCGAATCAGGGGGTGTGTCACGATCCCCTCGACATTGTCGAGAATCCGGGAAAACCAGTTTTCAATCCGGACACGAAAGAGGTCAAGACTCCTGCGTGCATTCCTGTCCGTCTCGCCATAGAGGGCCAGATCGGCCAGATCGGTGGCGGCAGCACCAGCCCCCCCGCCACTGCTCCCGAAGATGATATCGGATACATCCACAAGAAAATCCGTCAACTGGGGGGGGACCACCTGGGGCATCTGGTCACTCCTGGCCAGCCAGACAAGCAGACCGAGCACGATCACAAGATCGCGCAAGACAACCAGAAGGGTACGCACCACCGGTTTCATGAACACTCCCGCCAGACTGCATGAGCCATCGAGTAGACAAAAAGGCCCACCGTCAGTATCGGCAGGTTGCAGATATCTTCTGAGTCCTGCTGCGGCACTACGCCAGAATGGTGACCAGAATCAGCGGCCGCACACCAAAGCGTGCGGCGAACTCGCGCTCGGCCCATTCCTGAACCAGCTTGCGGATGGCAGTCAGAGCGAGGATCCCTGTTCCAAAGGCATCCAGGACCTCGGCTTCGCAGGCTTCTCCAAACCGGGCAAGCTCTGCAGCGTGCAAGTCAGCCCTGATGCACCCCCGGACTGAAACGGCAACCCTGACTGTCCGGCGAACAGTGTCCATGCCAAGGACAATCGAGGCCACTCCCGCGCGGGCCATGACCGCCCGTTCCTGCGCCCCGCAGAGGATCCCCCTGCCCCCCAACCCGGACTGGAGGCTGTTCCCCATAAACACCAGCCCGGGAAAGAGGTCCATCCTGTCGTCATGGCCCGGGAGCACCGTCGCCAAGCCGCATTCCTCAGCAAGCCCGGCCAGTGCCCTGCGCTGAAAAAGGTCTCCATGAACCGGAAGAACCAGGCGGGGACGGCATGCCTCAAAAAATTGCCTGAGTGTGTCACGAACAGCGTGTCCGCTGGCATGCACCGGACAGAGTGGAGGGACGCAGACGGTAGCCCCACTTGCAGCAGCACTCCGCAGCATGCTGCGCCAGTCCTCCTCGTTTCCCGGAACAGGGCTGGCGGAGATAATCAGGGCATCAGCGGAAGCCAGTCGCATTCCGCCGGAAAGCAGGCGCATGAAGGCAGATGTTTCTTCCCCCTGACAACCGCTGGCGAGGACAAGTGTGGGCCCGGAGGGGGCATCCCCTGCCCGGGGAAAGGGGCCCCAAGACAGGCCCGGAGATATCCTTCGGCCGATCTCGAGGGCATTGGACATCGCCTCGCCCTCGACCCTGATATCCATGCTGCATTCCCGCGCCACGTCGATGGCGGCCTGGATACGACCGATATTGCTGGCAAACGTCGTCATCACAATCCGGTTGTGCTGATGCCTGCGAATGATGTCGCGCAGTGCCTCCCGAACCGCAGCCTCACTCAGCCCCCCTGCGGGGAGATGGGCATTGGTCGAATCGCAGAGGGCAAGGTCCACTCTGGCCGAGCGCAGGCGGTCAAGTGTCGAGCCAGGCAGCGACGAAAAATCTCCGCTGAAGAGGAGCCCGTACTGCCCGCAGCGGATTTCCCAGGCCAGGGAGCCCGGGACGGAGTGCTCGACACTGTGGGCCCTGGCGTAAAAGGCACCGCTGCAAACCTCGTCCCCATCCCCGATGGCACGAACCCGGGCCCCTTGCGCCAGCCCGTACCTGAGCTGCAAAAAGGCAAGGGTCTCCCGGGTCGCGATCACTTCTGCCTGGGGTGCCTGTTCAAGAATGAGCGGGACAGCAGCCGCGTGATCGTAATGGCCATGTGTGCAGAAGATCGCTTTCAGCCTGGGGAGAGCCTCGTCCAGGAGAGGACTCTCCGGGAGCGGCAGGCTTCCGGCTGCGGGGAACCCCCGGCCGGCATCAATCAGGATCGCAGTACAGCCGTCATCCAGCAGACAGGCGCTGGTCCCGATGGACTCAAGCCCTCCAAGAGGATGAACAACAAGCCTTTCAGACACCGCTGTGCCCGAATCCGCCTGCTCCGCGGTCCGTATCGTCAAGCTGGTCCACAGTCCGGATGAGTGGATGGGCAAGCCGGGCGAAGATCATCTGGGCAATCCGCATCCCCGGCTCGATCACAAAGGAGACCTGCCCCAGATTGGCCAGGATTACCTGTACCTCACCCCGGTAATCGGCATCGATTGTCCCCGGTGCATTGAGCAGCGTAATTCCATGCCGCAGTGCCAGACCGCTGCGCGGCCGGATCTGGGCTTCCATATCCTCGGGAAGGGCCATCTCGAACCCGAGGGGCACAAGAATCCGCTCACCCGGAGCAAGATGGAGAGGCTCATCCAGGGCCGCGGCGCAGTCATATCCGGCGGCATGGGGCGTGGCCCGGGCCGGGAGAGTGGCCGTTGTCCTGCAGAGTCTGAAGCGCACCTGGTCAGACACGGCAAACCTCCATTGCGGAAAACTGCTGTCTGAGAATCGGCATGGCATCAACCGGGCCCAGGGTTCGCACGGCACAGCGCCCGCTCCCGAGGATGTGCCCGATGACAACCCGCATATCGTCCATGGTGACGTTGTCGATCCGCTTGAGCACAGCACTCAGCGGCTCGCCCCTGCCAAAAACAAGCTCCTGCATGGCGATGTAGTTCATGCGGGATTCAACACTCTCCCTCCCGATGAGAAGCGAGCTCTTGAGCTGCTCCTTCGAGCGCTCAAGTTCCTGCGGGGAGATGCCCTTGTTGAGGAGAAGATCGTTTTCGCGGCGGATAAGGGAGATAACCTTTTCGAGATACCCGGCAGAAGTAGCGCAGGAAATCCCGAAGTACCCGGTATCCTGCATCATCGAGGGATAGGTGTAGATCGAGTAACAGATCCCGTGTTCTTCGCGGATACGCTGAAAGAGACGCGAACTCATGCTTCCGCCCCAGAGCTGGTTGAGGAGCGCAATGGGGACCCGCCAGGGATGCCGTTTGTGTACTCCGGGCATTCCCATCAGAAGCTGAACCTGCTCAAGCTTTTTCTTCTGGGACGCAATCGAAAAGCGCGGTTCGGGCGGCTGCAGAGGGAGCACGAGTCCCCCATTGCCCCGCAGGGGCCAGGATTCGATCTGGCGAGCCAGGGTATCAGGATCGATATCCCCGGCCGCAGAAATCACCAGCCTGTCCGTCCGGTATTGCCTGTTAAAAAAGGAAACCACGCGGGAACGGGTGATCGTCTCGATATTGCCCGCCTTGCCCGAGATGGGAAATCCCAGGGGATGATCGGGCCAAAGCTGTTCGACAAACCGGTCATGTACGTATTCATCGGGAGAATCGTCGTACATGTGGATTTCCTGGATCACAACCTGCTTTTCGCGCTCGATCTCCTTCGCCGGAAAGGTTGAATCGTAATACATGGACTTAAGCAGGTTGATGACCATCGGGGCATGCCGGGAAACCACATTGGCATAAAAACAGGTTTTTTCGCGTGTGGTAAAGGCGTTCATGTGCGCCCCGACCGAATCCATCCTGATCGCGATATCCCTGGCTGAATACTCGCTGGTACCCTTGAACAGCATGTGCTCAAGAAAATGGGTCAACCCGTTTGTGGCCGGATCTTCATACGACGAGCCGACCCGCTGCCAGAGACCGAACGAAACCGTCTCGACCCGTGGCATGCGTTCGACGACAAGAGTTATGCCGTTTGAAAAGACATACTTCTTCACGCCGCGGGCCGGTTATTCACTGTCATCCACATTGACGGCAGAGAGATTGATACGGCCGAGCTTGTCAACCTCGACAACCCGTACCCTGATGCGTTCGCCCTCACGGACAACATCGCTGACCTTGTTGACACGCTTGCTGGCAAGCTTCGAGATATGGCAGAGTCCGTCCTTGCCGGGCAGAATCTCGATAAAGGCACCAAAATCCATGATCTTTTTGACGATCCCGTTGTAGATCTCGCCCACCTCGACATCAGAGGTAAGCCCCTTGATAATGGCGATAGCCCTCTCGGCATTGGTCAGATCGGGCGAGGCTACGGTAATCGTCCCGTCATCGGCAATATTGATGACCGTCTCGGTATCTTCCTGAATCCCGCGGATGGTCTCACCACCCTTGCCGATCACCGCCCCGATCTTGTCCTCGGCGATCTTCATCGAAAGAATGCGCGGAGCATATTTTGAAATATCCGGTCTGGGTGCGGGCATGGCCTCAAACATCCTGTCAAGGATGAACATGCGGCTCTTGCGGGCCTGATCGAGTGCGTCCCTGAAAATCTGGAAAGTGATTCCCTTGACCTTGATGTCCATCTGGAAGGCCGTAATTCCGCTGCGTGTCCCGGTGACCTTGAAGTCCATGTCACCGAGGTGGTCTTCGACACCCTGAATATCGGAAAGAATACTGTACTTGCCGTTGTCCCCCATCACAAGGCCCATGGCCACACCGGCGACCACATCCTTGACCGGAACACCGGCATCCATCATGGCAAGGCAGCCGCCACAGACAGAAGCCATTGAGGACGAGCCGTTTGACTCGAGAATCTCTGAAACAATCCGCACAACATAGGGAAACGAGACACTGTCCGGAAGGATCCCGGCAAGAGCGCGCTCTGCCAGCATTCCATGTCCGATCTCCCTCCGGCCTGTGGCCCCGATCCGCCCGGTCTCCCCGACCGAGAAGGGAGGGAAATTGTAATGGAGCATAAAGCGTTTTTCGCGGTCTCCCTCGATATCATCCAGCCGCTGGGCATCAAGCGCCGTCCCGAGGGTAGCCGTAACCAGAGCCTGGGTCTGCCCCCGGGTAAAGAGCGCACTTCCATGCGTCCGGGGAAGAACGGAGGTCTCAATCGTGATCTGCCGGATCTCGTCAAAGGCACGTCCATCGGGGCGCTTGCCCTCCTCGACAATCTCGTGGCGGACAATGGACTGCTCGAGGTCATGCAGGATCGTGGGAAGCTGCTTGAGCTCGTCCTCGCTCCTGCCAGCTTCGGTGTAATACTGCACCGTCTCGGCTACAACAGCATCGATAGCAGCGTATCTGGCAAGCTTGTCCGGATTGGCGCTGGCCGCACGCATGGCATCCGCCGCACGCTCGCGAACCTCACGCTCAAGTCCGGCGTCAATCAGTACCGGCGTAAAGGGCTTTTTGGGCTTTCCAGCCTTTTCGACAAGAGCGCGCACGCCGGCCGTGACCTGGCGGATCGCGTCATGGGCAACTTCCATGGCCTTGAGGAATTCGTCCTCGCTGATATTTTCAGCGTGGCCCTCAACCATCATGATCGCGTCGTCCGTACCCGAGACAACAAGGTTAAGACGGGATTCCGCGATTTGCTGAGCAGTGGGATTGACAATGTACTTGCCACCAATCAGGCCCACCCTGCAGGACCCGAGTGGCCCTTCAAAGGGAATATCAGAGACGGAGAGACATGCCGAAGCCGCAATCATGGCCAGAATGTCCGGAGGATTGACCTTGTCCACAGATACGGTCGTCGGGAGGATCTGCACCTCGTTCATGTATCCCTTGGGAAAGAGCGGGCGCATCGGACGGTCGATCAGGCGGGAGATGAGAATCTCCTTGTCCTTGGGCCTGCCCTCGCGCTTGATAAATCCGCCCGGGATTTTGCCTGCCGCGTAAAACTTTTCGATGTAGTGAACCTGGAGCGGGAAGTAGTCAAGCCCACCCTTGCCCTCGACAGCCACGGCCGAACTGATCACTGCTGTTCCGCCCTGCCTCGCGAAGATAAATCCGTTGGCCTGCTTGCCCATCCTGCCAGTTTCGAGGACGATTTCTTCGTCACCAACCCGGAAGCTAACCTGTTCTACGCTCATACCCGTTCCTTGTCTCTACACGAATGGAATTGCGCGCCGGAAACACACAGCGCGCGTTGCAGCACAATACCTGACTTGCAAAACAACATTACCAGGATATTATTTGCGAAGACCGAGGCGGCTCACGATGGAGCGGTAGCGCTCGATGTCCTTGTCCTTGAGGTAGTTGAGAAGCCGGCGGCGCTGGCCTACGAGCTTGAGCAGTCCACGGCGGGAGTGATGATCCTTTTTGTGAAACTTGAAATGTTCGGTCAATCCGGCAATGCGGTCTGACAAGAGGGCTACCTGAATCTCGGGAGACCCTGTATCCTTCTCGTGGAGGCCATATTCCTTGAGAATGGCCTGCTTGCTCTCTGTTGTCGTCGAAGACATATATCCTCCATAAGATCGACGCTTCTACACGTGCCATGTCCCGGCACCGCTATCATCGTATTTCGTGAAAAATACTCATTCGACCCGAAAAGAGCAATACGAAGCGAGAAAAATCTTGTGGGGACCTGGCCAGGCACCCCTCCCTGACCACGAAACGGGCACCAAGTCCTGACCACAAGACGGGCGCAGGCCCCTTATCGCATCAGGGCAAGCCTGGCCAGCGCCGCAGCGCGATCCATATTCAATTGCCGTGCCAGGGCATCCCGGTCGGAAAAAGCCATCTCCCCGCGCAGCCTGCAGGTAAAGGAAACAGCGACCTCATCCAGCGGAGCCACATCCGGCCGGGCGTCAAGGACATGGCACTCGACACGCTGCTCACGCCCGCCGATTGTCGGTCGTGAACCAGCGTAGACCATGGCCTGATATTCCCTGCCTGCATGATGCATCCTTCCAAGATAGACCCCGTTCGCCGGCAGCATGGTTTTGAAACCATGCAGGTTGACCGTTGGAAACCCGATGGCGCTCCCGATACGGTCCCCCGGCTGGCGACAGCCACGCAGGGTATAATCCCTGCCCAGATACCGGGCGGCCGGCTCAACATCCCCGGACGCAAGCAGGGCACGAATCCGCGTCGAACTGACGCGCTCCCCATCCATGACGAGACCCGGAACAATTGCCAGACAGCCGTTTCCTGACTGCTCGAGAAAACCGGCCACGTCCTCGACACCACCCTTTCGCGCGGCACCGAAGCGAAAGTCATCCCCAACCACGAAGCCAACAGCCCCCTGGCCAGCGAGAGATTCCAGGAACTGGTGAGGTTCCATGGAAGCGATCGCCCCGGTAAAAGCCGGTTCAAAAACGAGCGGTACAGCAGATTCTGCCAGCAGGTCCGCACGCTGGTCAGCGTCGGTCAGCAAAAACAGGTCTGACTTATTTTCGATAACCGTCTGGGGATGCCCGGTAAACGTAACGACCACGGGTACCGCAGCACACTCAAGAGCCATCGAGTGCAGGACCCCGAGCAAGCGCTGGTGTCCGAGGTGGACCCCGTCAAAATTTCCGACCGTGTAGACAACCCTGGCCGGGCGCACCCTTTCCCACGCTTCAAAACTCGTGATCCTCTGCGTCATCGAGCGGACCTGCCCGCAGCGCCGGTCAATACAGCCACAAATTCCCATTTTCCCGCTGTTCCATCAATTATTGCACAAAGCTGTTCACTCCCATCAACCAGGGCAACCGGACCCTGCATCTCGGCCGGAAGTCTCGGAGTCAGTGCATATGGAAGCACCCCATGTTTCAGCCGCGCGGATTCAGCTTCATCTACCACGATCGTCCGCCCTTCGGGGAGACAGGATTCAAGGGGAAGAAGATGGCCCCCCACCTGCCACTGCCCCGGTGGCTGACTGATGTCGAGTGCGTCCCGGGCCGAAAATGGTCCCAAGCTGGTCCGTCTGAGCGATGAGAGACAGGCACCGCAGCCTGCCAGCTGCCCGAGATCGCGGGCGATCGAACGGATGTAGGTTCCGGACGAGCAGGTGATTTCGACAACAACCCGCTGGTCCCGTTCTTCGATCTGCCGCAGAGCATGGATGGTCACACTTCGCTCACGCAACTGGGGTGTCTCGCCGGCACGGACCAGCGCATAGGCCCGCCGTCCACCGGTCTTGACCGCCGAGACAGACGGTGGCGTCTGCCTGATGACACCGGCAAACTGCTGATACAGGGATGGAAGACGCGTTGCAAGGTCAGCGGGAACAGGCTGCCTCCCGGTGATGGTCCCGTCCAGATCATCGGTGTCCGTTGTCACCCCGAAAAGTATCTCGGCAATATAGGTCTTCGGAAAGGTATGAAACCAGGAAACCAGCCGGGTCGCAGGACCAAGGCAGACAAGAAGCAGGCCGGACGCAGCCGGATCAAGCGTACCTGCGTGACCAAGGCGCACACCCGGGAAAACAGGCTTGAGCACACGCAGGACATCATAGGACGTCATTCCGACAGCCTTGTCGACAGGCAAAACCGCAGCGACAGGCCAGTCGTTATTGTCCGCCTGGCTTGTTGGCCTCTTCGATAATCCGGTCAAGTCGCATTCCCTCTTCGATCGTACGGTCAACATGAAAGCGAAGCTCGGGGGCGCGGCGCAAGTCCAGGACACTCGACAGCCTGCTGCGTACAAAACCCTTCGCCTTTTCGAGTGCACGCACAACCTGATCCAGGGACGACGAATCCAGCACCGAAAAATAGATGTCAGCCGCGCAGAGATCCCGCGAGATCCGGACCTCATGGATGGTGAAAACAGCACCGGCAATGCGGGGATCCCTGACCTCTTCGTGAAGAAGCCTGGCAACCTCATGCTGCACTACCCGGGCAACACGCTCGGCCCTGTGGGAAACCGACATTCTGCTACTCCGTCTTCCCGCCCCGACCCGGGGTCACTTCCTGCATGCTGTAATTCTCGATTATGTCGCCGATGCGAATGTCGTCATACCCCTCGACACCGATTCCGCACTCATAGCCCTTTTGAACCTCGCGGGCATCATCCTTGAACCTCTTGAGTGAAGAAACCTTGCCCTCAAAAATGACCTCACCCTCGCGAATGACACGAACCTTGTTGTTCCGGAGAATCGAACCCTCGATGACGTAACAACCGGCAATCGTGCCTGCCTTGGGAACCTTGAAGGTATCCCGGACCTCGGCACTCCCGCTGACCTTTTCATGCAGCTCAGGAGTCATCATGCCGCGCAAGGCTGCATCAATGTCATTGATCGCATCATAAATAATGGTATACGGCCTGATCTCGACATGCTCGCGCTCTGCCATTTCCCGGGCCCTGGTATTCGGGCGAACATGGAACCCGATGATGATGGCCTTTGTTGTCGCAGCAAGCATGACATCGTCCTCATTGATTGCCCCGGCCGAGAACCTGACACAGGAAAGCCGGACTTCGCTGTTTTCAATCTTTTCAAGCGAATCCCTGAGGGCTTCAGCCGAACCCTGCACGTCAGCCTTGATGATGACCTTGAGTTCCTTGGTCTCCCCGGCCTTGATCTTGTCAAAGATGTTTTCCATCGTGACTTTTTTGACGGTTTTCGTGTCCTCAAACCGCCTGAGCTCAAGCCGCTTTGCCGAAATGGTGCGGGCCCGCTTTTCGTTTTCGACGATATGAATCGGGTCTCCGGCCTGGGGCAGGCCGGATGAACCGAGAATCTCGACCGGCATGGACGGTCCAACCATGTCAAGCTTTTCGCCCCGGTCGTTGTACATGGCCCGGATGCGCCCGTAGTGAACTCCCGCAACGAAATTATCACCCACGGACATGGACCCGCCAAGACAGAGGACCGTAACTGTCGTGCCCTTGCCCGGATCAATCCGCGCTTCGAGAACCGATCCGACACCCAGCTTGTCAGGATCAGCCTTGAGCTCAAGCATTTCGGCCTGAAGCAAGACCGCATCCAGGAGTTCCGAGATGCCCTTTTTCTGGATGGCAGAGACAGGAACACACATTGTCTTCCCGCCCCAGTCCTCGGGCAGAAGGTTGAGTCTGTCGGCAAGCTGCTGCTTGACACGATCGACATTGGCCTCTGGTTTGTCCATTTTGTTGATGGCAACAACAATGGGAACATCTGCCTCGATCGCGTGCTTGGCTGCCTCAATTGTCTGGGGCATGACGCCGTCATCGGCTGCAACCACAAGAATCACAATATCGGTGACCTTGGCGCCCCTGGCACGCATGGTCGCAAAGGCCTCGTGTCCCGGAGTATCGATAAAGGTGATCGCCCCGTGCGGGGTGTGCACCTGATAGGCGCCGATATGCTGCGTGATTCCGCCCGACTCGGTATCAACCACGTTGGCCGAGCGAATGGCATCAAGGAGTTTGGTCTTACCATGGTCAACATGCCCCATGACGGTCACAATCGGGGGCCGGGCAACAATCCGGTCGGGACTGTCCACGACCTCGTCAATGACCGTCTCATCATACAGAGAGACCTGCTTGACGGTACATCCATACTCCGAGGCAACAAGAATGGCTGTATCCGCATCGATCTGCTGGTTGATGGTAGTCATCATGCCCATCGTCATCAGCTTCGAGATGATCTCCTTGGCAGGCAGATTCATCTTTCGGGCCAGCTCACTGACGGTGAGCGATTCCATTATCTCTATCTTTTCGGGAACAGACTCAAGCTGCGTTTCGCGCTTCGACTTTTTCTTGAACGAGCTCTTGCGAACCACGTCAAAGTCATCATTCCAGCGCTTGTCAGGAAGCCTGTCCCGCTTTTCCTTTTCCTTGCCGCGTGAGGTTGCGCCCTTATGGGGCTGCCGCCTGTCGGAGCCAGCCGGAAATCCAAGCCCCATACCCTGGCCCCCACCGGCCGCCGGACGGCCGGCACCAGCCGCCGGACGCCCACCGCCGTAGGGAGGACGCTGACCACCACCGTATCCCGGGCGGTCGCCCTGCGGACGCGAGCCGTATCCCGGGCGGTCACCCTGCGGACGCGAGCCGTATCCCGGCCGGTCACCCTGCGGACGTGAGTCATACCCCGGCCGGTCGCCCTGCGGGCGCGGTTCTCCACCAAACCGTCCGGAATCATGCCGTTCAACTGGTCTTTGTTCGTCCCTGGGCTGAACAGATTCAGCGGCAGGCGACTCAGTAACGGGAGAGCTTTCGGGAGTTGCAACATGCGCTGCAGCCTCATCCCGGTCCCCAGCCGAAGGTCCCGCAACTGCGTCCCCTTCCGCACCGGAGGATGAAGGCCGTTTTTTGATGACGATCTTTTTTCGCACCTGGGCCACCGACGTATCCTCGGCCGGCTTGGTCTTTTTGATCAGCATGGCCTGCCGCTGGGCAGGCTTGTGACCTTCGGACTGAAGCATCCGCTCGACACTGGCCAGCGTATCCGCAGGGATCGGGTCTGTCACTGCGAGGTTATGCGCGCCGGCCCGCTGGACGTACTTATCAACGTCTGTGGCCTGCATATTGTACTTCTTTGAAAGCTCTGAAACCGTCATCAACATTCCCTTCATCCCGACCTGATACCCTGACAGACATCAGCGTCATCACAGTACTCTCGCGTACCGTCAAAAATCTACGCATTTTTCATTCAAAAACGGACATTTTCACCACATCTCCATCAAAAGGCAAGGACACTCCCGCAACTCGGACAGTTTTTCATCCCCGATGTCACTTTGTGGCCACAATGCGTGCATTCGTAGACAACATCGCCTTCAGCCACATCTTCTTCCTCACCATCATCCAGATAGGTGACACTCTCCTGCATGATGCGCAAAATGGTGTCCGCCAGTGCCTCATCGACACCTTCCATGGCAAGCAGATCTTCACGGCCAAGCTCGACAAGCCTCTCGACCGTCCGAACCCCGTTTTGCTCCAGCGTCCCGATGATATCATTATCGAAGTCTTCAATTTCGTCAAGAGGCGTTCCTTCGCCTTCCTCGACTGCTTCATCGTCCCAGTCCTGCTCGTCCTGATAGGCAACTTCTTCCAGCTCCTCATCTTCGTTGCGGAAGAGGCTGTGTGCGCGCTGGATCGACTCTTCAACCACCTCGATCCCGGCCATCTCGCTTTCCTTGCGGACATCAATATTCCATCCGGTCAGCTTGGATGCGAGTTTGACATTCAGCCCGTTTTTCCCGATGGCAAGGGAATACTGGGTGTCATCTTCCCTGTCGGGCACAATCACCATGGCTTCCTTGCGCGCCTCGCTGGTCAAGAGCACCCTGAGGTCCTTGACCGGGCTCATGGCGTTGCGGATAAACTCGCGGATGTCATGGCTGTACTTGAGGATATCGATCTTCTCGCCGTTGATCTCGCGAATGATTGTCTGAATACGCACCCCTTTGAGCCCGACACAGGTTCCGATCGGGTCAACAGCGGCATCAGCCGAATACACAGCCACCTTCGTCCGGTATCCGGCCTCCCGCTCAATCCCCTTGATCTGGACAATGTTGTCATAGACCTCAGGCACTTCAACCTCAAACAGATGGCGGACAAATTCGGGGCACCCGCGCGAAAGGACAATCTTTGTCCCGCGGTCATCCTCTTCGACGCTGTAGAGGTAGGCCTTGATGCGCTCGCCAATCTGGAATTTTTCCCGGGGCGACTGGTGGCTTCGGGGCATGATACCCTCGGTCTTGCCGAGATTGATGAAGTACATGCCATTTTTCTCGCGCTGGACATACCCGCTGATGATTTCGCCCTTGCGATGAATAAACTCATTATAGATGATATTGCGCTCGATCCTGCGCAGTTCCTGCGAGATGATCTGCCGGGCAGACTGGGCTGCAATCCGGCTGAATTCGTCAACGGGAAGTGAAACCAGGATTTCGTCCCCGATGTCGGCCTCGGGCTCGAGCGCCCTGGCAGCCTCAAGATCAATATCGAACACCGGATTATCGATTTCTTCAACGATCTCCTTGCGTGCAAACATGAGGATCTCGCCGGTCTCATCGTCAAAACGCACAACAACATTTTCATCCGTCTGATACTTGCGCTTGTAGGCAGCGGTCAATCCCTTTTCGACTGCCCCATACACAAGCTCGCTGGGGATCCCTTTTTCATGTATCAACTGCCTGACGGCTTCCGCGAAATTTGAACCCATGTGGGTAGTACTCCTTCCTGGGTATTGGTGCAAAAAAAAGAGCCCCCGTCGCCGGGATGCCCTTTCGCGTACGCAAAATTGCTCTTTCACTAATTTATCCCCGATTGCGGGATCTGTCAACAACTTTCCTGTCAGTGAAACATCCTGAGCGGGCGCTCAGGCCGCTGGTAGACAAACACAAAGGGGACAATCATTTTGCCCCGCTCACGGTATTCACGCGGTATCGGACCAAAGGTCCCGGCGCCCTGGATGGCCCTGATACAGGATTCGTCAACAGACGTCTGCCCGTAGGACTGCACAATCCGGACCGATGTCACTGCGCCATCCAGATCCAGTTCAAACACGATAAAAATCTCCCCGTCCTTGAGCAGCCCGTAAAAATGCTGGAATTTCGGAAAATGGATATTCCATTGTGACGATATCTTGCGGACCATGGCATGAAAATACTCGGCATTTTTTTCAGCCATCGCCCCCAGGCTGATCTGCCCGCGGGAGTCAAAATGCACAAGAAGCCTGGAGTCTGGCCGGAGCTCCTGGGGAAGCTCCTGAAACGGCGAAAGCATGCGCTCTGTCCGGATGATCTGCTCAACAGTAGCCCGTGCAAAGGCACCATGCTCGACGGGAAAGAGCTGATCGTTGTCAGCAGGGGCCTGGGCAGCACTGCTTGAAGGCTGTTTGTCACGCCTTGTGTCGGGTACCTGGGCGCTTCCGGCGTCAGGACGGGCGTCAGCCCAGCTTTTCGTCTGTTCGGCATTTTGCCCCGACCAGGGATTTTCCTTGGTAGCGATAAACGGGGTCTCCCGGTTCAACAAAGCTGTGCGCTCGTCAAGCGAGCGGAGCGGAACAACGCGCCTGGCATGCACCTCCCGCTGCGTCTCGTCCATCTCAAGTCTGACAGTCTGCCGCTTTTCAGACGACCGGTCACGCTCGGGTCTGGCCGGCCCGCTGTATACTCCCGAAAAACCGAACATCAGCACGGCAAGGGCAGCAACCACCCCGCCCGCCAGCCGCCAGGAGTCCGTCTGCACTCGCAAACCCCTTTCTGCATCCCTCCTGCAAGTATAGCACAAACACCCGGTCCCTTCCCGAATTCCTACAGTTCCTGCAACCATGCCTTGACTCTGGCAAAAAATTCACGCAGCTCGTTTTCATCCTGGTCAAGATAGCCACGCAGATCGGCTGCTTCTCCCCCGGCGCATATTCCGGCAGCGTGCGCCAGATACAGGGCCCGTGGAAGATGGTACGCCTGAGTGACAACAATGGCACTGCGGACCGAAAACACAAGGGCCGCATTCTGCATGGTATGCCGTGTCGTCCAGCCCCGCGGGTCGTCGATAATGGATTCGTCAGGTACCCCGAGTTTTCTGGCCAGGGCCCGCATGGCCGCAGGCTCGTCATACCCTGTCTCCCTGTTGCCTGACATGAGAAGCAGGGAGACCCGGCCCTCCTTCCAGAGTCTGACAGCCGTCCTGACACGATCCTCAAGCATATGCGATGGCACATTTCCGGCCCAGACAGCGGCACCAGGTACGATGGCCACGATCCTGCCGGGGCACCCGCTCCCGGATTTGAGGAGAGCCAGGCCGGTCTGCCGGACGGACTCGCTCGCATACAGGGTCAAAACCGCACCCGCAGCAAGCGCCACGCATCCCGAGACAAGACCACGCCATACCCATGTCCGCTTCATTTCACGCCCCGGCCCGCTCCAGCAGGCAGGCCAGGACCCCGGCAGGGCCGACCACAAGCGTATCCTGCTCACCCGAATCCATGTTCTTGATCGCCAGCCTTCCCGAATTCCATTCATCGCCCCCGACAAAAACTACCTCGAGACTGGCAAACTTCGCCGCGGCCCGCATCTGCTTGGCCATCTGGCGGCTTCCATCGGCCCGCATGGCATAAATCCCGTGCAGGCGAAGCCCGGAGAGGAGTCGCTCGATATCATCATCAACCCCATCTCCAATCTGGACCAGAAAAAACCTTGGACGGGTGGCCGGAGAGAGTGCGGGGTCTCCGGCCTGCATGGCCAGCAGCATCCGCTCGATTCCGAATGCACCTCCGACTGCCGGCACGGCCTGGCCGCCACTGGCTGCCACCAGACCATCATACCTGCCACCACCAACAATGGTCCCCTGGGCACCGATATCCTCATGAACAATCTCGAAAGCGGTTTTTGTGTAGTAGTCAAGTCCCCTGACAAGGCGGGTATCATGCAGCCAGGGAATCCCCGCCAGATCAAGTCCATGACGCAGTCCATCCCACGAAGCGGCACACTCGCCACAGAGATGCCCGGTCACCGGAGGTGCAGAGGAAAGGACAGCCTGGCATGCCGGATTTTTGCAATCCAGCATGCGCAGGACATTGGTCCTGTGCCGCTCGCGGCAGTCATCACAGAGCTCCCCGATAAACGGCTCGAAGTAGGCCCGCAACACATCACGATAGTGCGGAATACACTCCGGGCATCCGACACTGTTGATCCTGAGAGTGACCCCGCTGACCCCAAGCGAGCGGATGATGTTCCAGAAAACAGCAATGACCTCAATATCATGCCTGACCTCACCACCGCCAATGCACTCGATTCCAAACTGGTGGAACTGTCTGTAGCGACCCTTTTGCGGTCTTTCGGCCCTGAACATCGGACCAAGATATGAAAGCCGGGCCACCGCATCGCTGACGCCGATACCGTTTTCGATCCAGGCGCGGACAACGGACGCCGTCCCCTCCGGTCGCAGGGTAAGCTGCCGCTCTCCCCTGTCGGTAAAACTGAACATCTCTTTTTTCACAATATCTGTCACATCCCCGAGTCCACGCACAAAGAGCTCGGTTGACTCAAAAATCGGAGTCCTGATCTCATGGTACCCTGAAAGCGAGGCAACCCGGAGAGATGTCTCCTCGAGCCTGCGCCAGAGTCCTGACCTGAAGATCCCGCTTCCGAGATGATCCGGTAGAATATCGTTGGTTCCCTTGATTCGCTGTAAAACTGCCATGATCCGCCTTGCCCTCCGTCATCCGTTACCGGCCAAGTGCACAGTACGGATTGCTCTGTTGCTCAATCTTGATGGTAGTGTCTTCTCCATGTCCTGGATGAACGATCGTATCCCCGGGAAG
>JAKPMW010000316.1 GCA_029548715.1 Spirochaetota bacterium
GGTTTGAAAATCCCCCGCTTCGGGGGATTGTTTTTTTTCCTCCTGCGTCAATCATTCTCGCGGGCACACACAAAACCACGCAACCGGAGGAACCCTTCCGATGAAACGACCAGGCATCTCGTGGCTGGCGCTGACCAGCACTCTTGTTTTTCTGCTTCTTTCATTCGCGGCATGCAGCGATGACGAAGCCACACCGGTACTCCCTGCATCATCCAGCCAGGGGACCCTTGCTTCCTCATCCCAGGCCGTCTCGACCAGCTCCGCGGCCGCGTCTTCCAGCGCCGTCTCCAGTTCCGCGGCCGCATCTTCCAGTGCCGTCTCCAGTTCGGTAGCTGCGTCTTCCAGCGCTACTTCAAGTTCGATGGCCACATCTTCATCAAGTAGTGCACTGGCCTCCTGGACGATCACGTACCAGCTCGATGGTGGAGAAAACAATGCCGGAAATCCGGCCAGCTACACAAGTTCGGACCTTCCGTTGAGCTTCCTGGCACCGACAAAAACCAGCTACGTATTTGATGGCTGGTTTTTCGATGAATCCCGACAAAATCTGGTCACAACACTCACCAACGGAACAACCGGGAATCTTGTCCTCTACGCCAAGTGGACACAGATGCGCTCTGGCTTGTCTTTCAACGGCACAACGCATTACGTCAATGTCCCAAGCGGTTCTGCCCTCAACGGCACTGCCAACGGAATCACCCTCGAAGCATGGATAAGGGCGGTTGATCCCTCAAAAAACCAGAAGGTGTATGCCAAATTCGGATGGTCTGACCAAAGCGGATACATTTTGGGGATCACTGATGGCAAGCTGTATCCCGAATTCTTCCTGTACAACGGTACTGGCCGTGCACAATACACCAAAACCGCCGGAACCATTCCCGCCAACAAATGGACCCATGTCGCCGTGACGTGGCTTCCGGGAGATGAGGGCGAGATCAAGTCCTATGTCAATGGCGTACTGGTCGCCACCATCGATGCGGCAGGGACATCCTGGTCAAGTTGCAGCACAGCACTGACGATTGGCCAATGGGGGAGCATGTACTACGGTGGCCTGCTTGACGAAGTCCGCATCTGGTCGAAAGCCCGATCCCAGTCTGAAATACAGGCTGACATGAACAGCGAACTCGCTGGAACGGAAAGCAATCTGACGGCCTATTACAAGGTGAACGAGACGTCGGGCACCACCCTTACCGACAGCGCCGGTGCCGACAATAACGGCACCTTGACCGGCGGCATGACCGGTGGTGAGTGGACCAGCTCCAACTGATCTTTCCCGGTTGCGTGATTGACACGGGGCATCCAGCACGGGTGCCCCGTTTTTATCCAGTCTTGAAAAATTACGATACTGTCATGCCAATCCGGGATTCCCTTTAAATTTCATGTTTCCGTCATTCATATGCCCCTCAGACGGCTTCGCATGATGTTTTCACGTTATCGTACCGGCAATCCCGGATTGATGGCTGCGCATTTTTTCGCAAAGCCCTCCACAGTTTCTGCACATTTTAACGATAGATTGTAGGGGTATGAGTCCATCACCGGGAGAACCCGTTCATGCTCGAAAAGATGATTCGCTACTTCGCCACCCGACACATGCTGGCCAATTGTATTTCCATCGGGGTCATTCTCGCCGCTGTCTTTGCCTGGGAAAAAACCGGCAAGGAGGAGACGCCCAACTTCGAGCTGAACTTTATCACCATCAGGACAGTGTACCCCGGGGCGGCCCCCGAAGATGTCGAACAGCTTGTCACCAAGCGCCTCGAAGAAAAGCTCAAGAGCATTGACGGCATCTATCGACTGCAAAGCACATCCACCATCGGCTCCAGCACCATCCGGATCGAATTTATCCCCGGCTATGATGCAATGGATGAGGCCCTCAACGACATCCGCAACCAGACGGCAGCCGTCAAGCTCCCCGCCGAGGTACGTGATCCCCCGTCGGTCCGCCAGTTCAAGACCACCCGCCGGGCCGTCCTGGATGTTGCCGTGTATCTGACCAACCAGCACACACTTGACCGCACCTCCCGGGCAGCCCTGCAAAAATATGCCTACGATCTCTCCGACCAGCTGGGCAGCCTGACCCAGGTCAGTGAAGTCTCCCTCTCGGGATATTACAAGAATGAGCTTCAGATCCTTCTCAACACCGACCGGCTTCGTGAATACAATATCTCGACCAGCGAAGTCATCGCTGTACTCAAAAAGCACAATCTTCGTGTTCCGGCCGGTGGCCTGGATGATACCCTTGACACCAAGGTCAGTGTCGTTGCCGAGCTTGACACCGTTTCAAAACTGTCCAACCTTGTGATCCGGGCCAGCTTTGATTCGCCAGCCATTTTCCTTTCCGACCTTGCGACCATCCGGCCCGGTTTTGAAAAAAACACGTCCATCCGCAAGATAAACGGCTACGAGGGCGTCGTCCTCAACATCCGCAAGACAGCCTCAAGTGACATCCTGCAGACCACGGATGCCGTCCGGGCCTTTATCGAGCGCTACGAGCGGGACGTGCTCGCCAGCACACCGGCCCGCATCCAGTTTCTTGATGACGGCTCCTCCGGAGTACGCAACAGGCTCTCCCTGATTGTCGGAAACGGGATTCTCGGATTTGTGCTGATCCTGTTTTTCCTCTTTCTCTTCATGGATGCCAATTCGGCCTTCTGGGTTGCAATGGGAATTCCTTTTACGTTTTTTGTGACCATGATCGCCTTCCCCCTGATGGGCTATACCGTCAACAACATCACCCTGGCGGCCATCATCATCGTAATGGGGATGATCGTCGACGATGCCATCGTCGTTGCCGAAAATATCGCCCGCAAACGATCAGCCGGAATCCCTCAAGAGGAAGCCAGCATCCTGGGCACGAAGGAGATGCTCATGCCGGTCTTCGGCAGCATTGCCACAACC
>JAKPMW010000326.1 GCA_029548715.1 Spirochaetota bacterium
GATCAGATGAACGATTCTGGATTCCGGCTTGCCCCGGAATGAGCGCAAAGCCTGGCCTCGGGCCACGGTGGTCTCCTGGAACAAATTTACCCTGGATGCCGGAGAATGAGGACTTGACCCCCTTCCGGTCCAGTCAGGCGTCCAGCGGGCGAGTTCAGGTTCGAAAGTCGCGGCAGTGGCTTTCCCGAAAAAGCAGGAAAGTTGAACATTCCGGGCATGAAAATCAGGCCACGCATAACCCGGATCACCTGGGAAATATCGTCTGCCAACAAGTACTTGAACGAATCCCGGGATGTAAAATTTGCGCGAAGGTCGACGACACGCCATAATGCCGCCTGATTTGACCTCTCCCATGACCTGCGTACTGCGTCGTTGTGGACGCTTTCCTGCTGATTTTCCTATGCAATTAACCCACTTGATGCAATTTCATGAAGACTCGCGGGTTATTGTCTGGTGGCAGACAAACCTGGGGGGGATGTTGAGATGGCTCACGCCATTCAGGCGCAGGGCAATTCTGGCGGTCGCCGGCGTCTGGGTATGTATCAGGGAATCACTTGAAAATTTCAAACCCGCCGATCTGCCTGTTCCGGCCGATCGCCTGGGTCCGCTGCTGGTGGTGCTTGCCCTGCTTGGAATGACCTGGCTGTTCTACCGGGCGGCCACCGAATTCTCTCGTTTGCCGCTGTTTGTCAGAAAGCATCCTCAACTGTCCTTGCACGCGATTTACTGGGGTTTGCTTGTGCTGATCTGGACCAGCGCTGCAGACAGCGGGCTTTGGCGGCAGGTGCTGGTCGGTGTCGTGGCGATGTTTCCCTTCCTGCTCTGGCGATTCGGTTACCTTCTGCTTTCAGGGCAGCACGGTCGATTAAAAGGAACGCGATTCTCCGACCATTTCCTCACCATATGGCCGATCTACGGTGGTTCCAATACGCCCTACGGCAAAGGCTTCGGCTACCTGTCCCGATTCGAAGCCAAAACCGACGAGGAACTTGCACGTTCGCAACTGGCAGGAATCAAACTGTTCATCCTGTCCAATGTGTGGCTTGCCTCCATGAAGGTATTGGAAGGGGTCTTTTATGGCCCAGGAAACGAGCTGACCCGATTGCTCGGTGGATACACTGTGGGAATCCCCAGGCTCTCCTACCTGATTGCACTGGAGGGAAAGAATACCGCAGTCTGGATCTCCTGGATAAGCGTTTACTGCGAGCTTGTTTATCAGGTGCTTCGCCATGCCATTCGCGGGCACTTGATCATTGCCGTCCTGCGGCTATTTGGCTTCAACGT
This sequence comes from Spirochaetota bacterium, assembly GCA_029548715.1. Taxonomy (GTDB): domain Bacteria; phylum Spirochaetota; class JAGLSM01; order JAGLSM01; family JAKPMW01; genus JAKPMW01. The sequence continues at coordinate 1,285 of JAKPMW010000326.1, forward strand.
ATTCCGCAATACCTACAAACCACTTCTGGCAGAATCGATTGTGGAGTTCTGGAACCGCTACTATTACTATTTCAAGGAGATCATGTCCAATTTCTTTTTCCTTCCCACCTTCACCCAGTTGGGAAAAAAATTGCGCAATTGGCCCACTTTACGATTGTTTGCTGCGGTTTTTGCTGCGGCCTTTATCGGCAACACCTATTACCACCTGATCAAGTTCGGCGATGTGATGGTGCAGGGTCTGGTTTTCGAGGGCTTGTATGCGCTTCGTTCACGAATTTTCTATTGTTTATTGCTGGCTCTGGGTATTTTTATCTCGATGCTGCGTGAGCAACGCCGGGGAGGACGCCCGCCGGCAGCGGGTCAGGCCAGACGCTTCTTGCGGATAGCCGGGGTATGGACTTTTTTCGGCCTGATTTACATCTGGAATGTCGGCGTCGGCGCGCACTTTGCCACCCGTGTGAGTTTCTTTTGTAGTCTGTTCGGAATTTCATGAATATTTTAAGGAGTGAGTTCAAATGTATTTTGATCTGAATGTCGGAAACCTTGCCGAACCGATCAGCGGGCGCGCATGGACGCGTCAGGAGATACCGGGCCAGGTCGCGCGGCGGGTCGCCCGCTTCCAGCGCCATGGACTGGTGCGCGGAGACCGCGTCTT
>JAKPMW010000242.1 GCA_029548715.1 Spirochaetota bacterium
GCCAGATGCAGCGGAGTCAATCCCCAGGTGTTGGTACTGTCAACAGCCAGGCCCCTCTCAAGCAGCATCTGCACGATATCCTCACGCCCCCAGAGGGCCGCAATATGCACAAGCCCGCTCCCGTCACTGTCCTGAACACGCCGGGCATCCGTTTTTTGCAGTATCATCCCCAGGATGGAGAGATCCCCACGAACAACCGCATGGGATGCGGGGCTGCTCCCCGAACCGATCTGCCTGACGGGCGAAGCCCCCGAGTCAAGCAGCAGGCGCACAAGACCAGGATACACCAAGTCCACCGCAATATACAAAGGCGTCCGGCCATCATTGTCCGCAGCATCAACCAGCCCTCCCCTCTCAAGCAGGAGACGAACCAGGCCCTCGCGACCGGTCACCGCTGCCGCATGAAGGGCTGTCCCGCCGAATTCATCGACAAGATTGACATCTGTTCCCGAATCGAGCAAGGCCCTGACACGGGATTCCTCACCCAGGGCTGCCGCCTTGATAATGGCCGGCGTCTCGTTCCGCAAGAGATATGGAGGGATCTGGACTTCACTGCGCCTTCCGGACACAAGTGCGATGACAAGGATCAGCACTGGAACGAACAGGGCAGCGGCAAGCAGGATTCTGAACCGCCTGCCCCCAGTCCGGCTGCGTACATTTTTCCTGTTCATGGCCGCCCCCCCTTTTGAGTCGGAATCAGGGCCGCCATATCACTCCTCCCGCGCAGGCTTGCCCACTCGGCAACGGTCTTTCCGGCAGTATTGGTCAACCCGGCATCCGCACCCGCCTCAAGCAGACGCTTGACAACACGGTGAGCCGTCTTTTTTGCCGACAAAACCGAAAGATGCAAGGCGGTGTCTCCCCCAGGTCCCCGCAGATCGAGAAGTGCCCCATATTTGACCAAAACCTCAACAGACTGAATATGGCCTTCGGCTGCAGCCCACATCAGGGGAGTACAATCCCAGACATCGCGAAGATTGATAATCTCCCGCACTCTCCCGTCCTGGCCTGCCCGCTGCAAGACAGCCTCAATGATCTCGGGGCTGTCGTCCATCGCTGCCCAGTGCAGGGGTGTTACCCCGTACCCTGCCGCAGCCTTCCGGTAATCTGCTCCGCGCTCAAGCAGGGCCCTGGCCTGTTCGGTCTCCCCGTAGCGGGCTGCCCGGCAAAGTGCCTCGGGTGATGCCTCAATGCCTCCTCCGCAGGCTGCCATGGTCAACACGAAGGCTGAGACCAGCAGCCCCCGTGCATACAGCACAATTTGCATAACCAACCCCTTTCATGTTTGACACGATGCGTACAACTAACCATGGGCAGTATACCTGAAATCACGGGGATGTCCAGCGGGGACATTCCCGGGGTGTATGTAACCGCAAAAAGCAGGTGCGGGGCTGACCCAAAAGGTCAGATAATCACTCCCCGCCGTACACTGAGGCTCTCAAAGAGTCGGCGAGGCAACAAGTTGCGAATCATACTCTTCGCACAATGCAGCAAAAATGCCTTTTGGGACAGATCCTTGTCAGCAGTTTTCTTCCGCGATAGACTTGAGTACAGCCTTCGAGCGGAGACGCAGCCAGATGCGAAGTTTCCTCACCTCCCTTGTACTGCTCACAATCGGGGTGCTTCCGCTTTCCGGTTCGGACCACTCTATCCCCGTGCAGCTCAGCGGATTCATCTGCGCTGACCCCGGCCTGGCCATACCTCCCGAGGGCAGACTGGTACAGCTCACACTTGAGAACAGACGCTGGCAGACTGTCGCGTCAGCCAAAATCAGGCTCATGCCGGGCCAGGAATCGGTACCCTGGCAGATCCTTGTTCCAAGACCCGGTTTGTTCCCTGGCCGGCTGACCCTGCGCTACAACATCGATGAGGCCAGTGGCTGCCGGGGACAGGGTTGGTGGTCAGCCGATGGAACGGTCTATGACAGACGGGCAGCAGGCCAGATCCTCCTGGGAAACGGCAGGCAAAGCCATATCCGGATCTGTCTCCTGCACGGAATCGCCATCCACGGCCGGGTCTTCCTTCCAGCGGATGTAAGCGCTGCCCGGCAGCCAGTCGGAATCCGGCTTGTGGACCAGAGCGGACGCAGCAGGGGAATCCGCTGGTACAGGCCAGTGCCCAAAACCCGCTCGGTCGACTGGAGCCGAAGCTGGCCTCCTCAGACAGCACCCGAACGGGTCCGGATTGCGGTGATTATGGGTTCGGGGAACAAGTGCATCACCCTCTGGGCACGCGGAACCGGCCTGACAAGTGATCCAGCCCTGGCTGACGAGTATGCACTTGCCGG
>JAKPMW010000340.1 GCA_029548715.1 Spirochaetota bacterium
AAATTCGAACATGCGTTTCACGGTTATCACCTTCCATGATGGTACTGCGCCGGACGGCATGTGCCATACCGAAGCATCTTGGCATCCCCCAGTAAGCTACACACAGGAGATCGGGTATGCCCATAAAAAAAGAAACGGGACAGGGAGGACTCGAACCCCCAGCCTAGTGATTTGGAGTCACCCGCTCTACCATTGGAGCTACTGTCCCAGACCCGACCACAGCGTGAGCGGGGTTATTTCACTTCCTTGTGCACCGTATGCTTGCGGTCCCACGGGCAAAACTTCGAGAGCTCAAGCTTTTCGGAATGCAGCTTCTTGTTTTTTGTCAGGGAATAATTCCTCCGCTTGCACTCCTGACAGGCAAGCTGAATCTTCTCGCGTACTGACTTGGCCATTTGGATACCTTCCCCGGATCACGTTCCGCCGCAAGCAGCGGCCGGATCACCATACTCAAAAAAAATGAGCCCTCGACCAGAATTGAACTGGTGACCACTTGCTTACCATGCAAGTGCTCTACCGACTGAGCTACGAGGGCCTGCGCAGGTAACGCTGCGAAAATATAGTGATCCGGCGGGCGTGCGGCAAATTTTTCCCGCTTTTTTCCTCGCCTGCTAAAAACGGATCTGCATCCGCAGCCCGACCTCAAAACCAAACGAGAGGCCGAAATCATCCTCGTTGAGGGCAAAGCCGTCCGATGAGGGAACAACAAGGCGCCAGCGTTCAAACACGAAGGCCAGATGAAGCACACCGTTCCAGTTGCTGGTGAAGTCGTAATCAATCGAGTGCTTGAGCCTCAGGTAAAAGGTCCGCTCAAAAAGCTCGCTGAAGACGTAGCGTCCCTCCCGATTGCGGTCATACTCGCTGGTCGCAAAGCGGATCAGGATCTCGTTCATGTGCTTCCATTCGGTATCAATGGGTATCTTGAGACGGAATATCTCCAGGGTACCGGAATGCTTTGTGGGAAAGCCAATGTCAAACCGGATCCCGTGTTCCCATTTGACCAGCCCGGGAATCTCGCTGATAGCCGGCGCCTTCCCCCCATCAAGTTCCTCAAGATCGCCAAACGAGTCACCCTGCCCCGCTCCGCTGTCCGGCCCCAGGCCCATGTAGACGTATCCTTCATCGGACGCGCTCAAAAGCTGACGGGAGCGCGAGCGTGAGACCTCCCATGCAATCGCCAGGGTGGTCGCCCTGTTCCAGTTGACATTGAAGCCAAGCGAACCCGCCAGGGTATCACTGACCTGCTTGGTATTGTAATCCCAGCTTCTTCCAATCTGCATCTTGAGGGCCAGGTCCTGCACGCTCTTGCCCGGAGAGGATGTTTCATCAAAGAGCCAGAAACCCAGTTTCTTGAGGGGAAAATTTTTGTTGAACGAGAGCGTTCGCTGGCGGTTTTGCACATAGCTTGAGAGATTCCGGGCCGTATTCTGGGCCTCGGTCAGTTGCCACTCCGCCGGCAGGAAATCGGCAAAGAGGGTATCCCCGTAATCCATCCGCAGCGAGAGGGAGAGCCGGTGAGAAAGCGACAGGTACGAATTCCCGGCTCCGGCGAGGCGGGAAACATCTTCAAGCGCTGCGTGGCGACTCCCGAGGCCGAGGACATCACTCCCGGAAAACGGTTGCGCAAAAAAGACACCGTCCAGCTCGCGCCAGATTGCAGACTCCCCGAGGGTTCCCGCGGTCTGCGAATACGAGAGATCGCGCGTCAGATCGAGGGACACGCTCCGGAGGGGAAACTCGGGAAAGGCAAGCACCAGCCCGTACTGACTCCTGGCAGTTGTCGTATCGTTATTGGCCTGGACAAGATTGGTCTGACTCGCAGGGGAGAGCACACGGACAAAATTGGCGTCGCGGGCACTGCGCGAGAGGGATGCAGAGACGGAAAGAAATCCGAAATGACGCAGGGATACCGCCAGATTCATCCCCTCCCCGATGGCTCCGATGTTGGTCCCCCCAACCGCGTCCTCTATCCGCCCCATCCCGGACAGGAGCGAACCGGTCCGCCCTGACCATGCCTCCAGCGGCCCCATGCTGTCATAGGCCTGAACCAGCGCCCGCATCCCCTCCCGCGAACGGGTGGCATCATAGCGCTCACGTTCGGCAAAGGCTGAAAGTGACACCTGGGCCTGCGAACGGTCCAGTCCCGCGATCTTTTCGGCCCCCCAGAGGAGGTTGATGCTTTCCTTCCGGTTCCAGGTTGCAGTAGCCGTCGTCGAGGCGTTGGTGTACCATGAACCCGAAAGGCCATTCGTCCTGTGGGACGCATCCGCAATAAACAGCGAATCACTGGCCACCCATTTCCATGAAAACCCCGCCGGGAGCCTGCCTGAAAGTGTCAACCCGGCGCTCTCACTGTACTGGTTTTTGAGAACATCGGATATCGTTTCGACAAGGTTGGTCGAACTGTCGATGGCATGCGTGAGGTTGCGCTGCACCGAGCGGGTATAGGTATGCTCGAGTGAAGGGAAGTATCCCCGGGGAATATTCCACCCGATGGTATGCCTCCAGATCCGGTTGGTCGTCGCATACTGCAGGGTCAGCGGAGTCCTGGATTCATCCGAATCCGAACGCTTTGTCTCATCGGAGTACTGGACCGACATGTTGAGCCCGCCAAGGAGCGAGAGTCTGGCGCTGGTATTGGCCGTCCGTGAAGCGATATCCTCGCCCTGCTGGCCGATCGAGCGGAATCCGGAAGTAATGGCATCCAGATCGAAGCGGGCCGATACCGGGCCAACCAGGGGGATACCCCAAAGCTCGACCAGAGGTTTGTCGGGACTGGCGATATCACCCCTCAGGCTGAAGGCTGTTCCACTTTTTGTAATATCATCAGCCAGATGCCCCTCATTGACCCAGAGCTCGCCCCGATTGTCGGGCTGCAGACTCCCCGTCGCATCGATCCCAACGGTCGCCCTTGTGACTTCACGCAGGTTGGGTTTTTTGGAACTCGTGGTTGCCCTTGCGATCACCTGTCCGTCCTTGCGGACGGCAAAACGGTCATCCGTCACACCAGGATCAATCTCAAACTCAAGCTTGTGCCACTTCTTCCGCCCCCCGCTGACCGCCTCGCTTGCCCTTTCAAGCAGGGCAAGCGGTATCCTCCACTGGTAATAGCGGTCATCGCTGTTCCCGATGCGAAACACAAAGCTTTCGTTGGTATCTCCCTGCTTGTCCTTGACAAACATGTAGAGCACCATCTTGCGGTAGAAGGAAAAATCCATGGCTGTATTGTAAATCCTGGTCACCGAGCCAAAACTCCCGCTGCCTCCCGAATCCCTTGGCGTATTGGAAAGATTCCAGAGAAGCTGCAGGGCCTTTTCGTTAAACTCGCTCTCCTCGGTACTGGACATGGTTCCATGCAGGTCCTCAAAGTCATCCCGGTACTCGCGAAAGATCCTGTTGTCACGATACTCGCTGTTTTCCCTTGTCGAGATCACACTGGCCTGGAACACCGGCAGGGTCCGGTCGGAGACAGCCTTGTCATCAACACGCAGGACATCCCAGGTCGAACCCTTGAACCAGGCCCGGTCGACAAGGATCCGCCCTCTCTCGCCCCCGGCCCCGCTGATGGTGATCCTGATGGCATTGGCACGGGAGAGGATGGCCAGGTTGGACTGGGACATGTTTTGGATCCGGAAGGTCAGCTCCTGCCAGCCCCCTCCCTGGGAAATGCTGGCCTGGGAAGGCTCGGTAAACCCGGCCGAGGGAAAGAGGACACTCTCCTCGGTTGTTGAGAGCAGGCCATCCCCGTCAAGATCTTCACTGTCAACCACCCCGTTGCCGGCGTTTCTCCTTCCGCCCCCGCACCAGGTAGATTCAGCACCTGCAGGGGTAAAGGCCCAGCCCCCGCTTCCCACTGTCTCCTCGCGGTCAAACAACCCGTCACCGTCAGCGTCCTCATCAAGCCGGCCGATCTCAAAATGAATCTGCACCGCCGGGCCGGCCACGTCACCATAGAGCGGATTTCCGTTTCCATCATAGCCCCGCACTCCCTGATGCCGCAGCGAGAGAAGAAGCTGGCTGATACGCGAGAGATCCAGACCACCACTTCCGGCAATCGACGAAACCGCGTTGACCCAGGTCCGTCCGCCCGAGAGGTCGTACTCGAACACGAGAGAGTTTTCGCTGATCTCGGACGTGCTCTCATTGCGTCCGCCGCCGGCCGTATAGGGACCGGGCTTGCGGCCGTATCCATATATCTGCGATGACGGCAGGCTCCAGTTATAGCTTTCGAGACTGTAATCGCCCGAGAGACCATAGTCCCGGTAATCACGGTACAGCAGCCGGCCCCGCCCGGCCTGGGAGAGCCCGCCCCCGACTGCCCGCGATGGAGACCCGGGCCACCACTTCTCTTCGGAGCGGGTAATCGCATAGCCAGTCACATCCGCTTCCATGTCGGCAAAGACCGCGCGGTCGACCCTATTCCGGTCATGGACCGAATATGCTGCCTCGGCCTCAAGCCGGACCCTCCATTCGGGACGCTTGACGCCAAAGAGCTTCATCAGGTCAATCCGGGCATCCTGGGCCAGAATCAGCTGCGAATCGGGCGTGGCAACGGGCTGGGGTGCCCCGGTCGGCTTCTGTCCTCCCGAATAAAACAGCGAGGTTCCGAATTCGAGCCCATCCGTCGGCCGGATATCAGCCCGGGTCCCAAACAGGGTTCGCTGGAGCGTATTGGCATAGGGCTTGTACTCGTAACTGACCCGGACAGTGTCGCTCTCGCCCAGTGCGGCAAGAAAAACCAGCTCGCCGGTGGTGTAATCAATCCGGTAATCCCGCTCGCGGGTCTGGGCCGTCCCATTGAGATAGACCCGCTCACTCCCGGGCATGATGTTGTAGCGCAACTGGAATGAATCCACCCGATGCAGAAAGGTCATCGAGATCGAGTAGACCGAATCAGCAGGCTCGGGGTCGTTGGCTGAGTGGTACAGCACCTGGGGAACTCCCGGCTTGCCAGCAAACGGCTCAAGCGCTGCAAACTCGAGCATTCCGCTCTCTGGATTGAGTTGCCAGGCATCCGAGGCAAACTGGACATCAGGGCTTCGCACCCCGTCCGCCGTCGTCACAACCGACAACTCAAATCCCCGCGAGAGTTCGATATTCCTGTACCCAGTCAGGTAGAGGCCCTTGCGCTCGAAGCGGGAGGGATACCCCACCCGCTTGAGATAGACAAACGAGCGCCCCAGGTCATCCACCCGTTCCAGTCCGCTCCAGGGAGGCGCCGGATGGGCCAGTCCCGGCGTATCCGTCCCGTTGACCGTCCAGAGCGCAAGCAGATTCTGGTCGCGGGTCACAGCTTTGGAGAGGTCAAGCTGGCCTGTCGTCCCGTTGAAGGCGTAATCCTTCCCCTCAACAAGAACGGTATACAGCCCGCCCCCGATCAGGAGGCTCCCATTGGTCACCGTTGTCGTCAGGTAGAGCCTGAACGAATTCCGGTCGATGCCGCTATCAGGAATCCTGAAATAGCGGTGCTTGATCCAGGCGGTATCCCGGATCAGGATTTTTTGCTCGCTCCGCTGGCCGCGAAATTCCTTTGTCTCACTGACACCCTTGGTCAGCGAGAGAACAGCCTGCATCTTGAAGACCTCGCTCTCCAGTGCAGCCTTGACCCCAAACGCCGCCTTTGAACCACCCGAAAAGACAACGTACTTGCTGCCAGGAAGGGAGACATCTATGGTACCGGCCGCTATCTCCCTGAGGATCTCGTCCTTCGTGCCAGTATAGCGGATGTCGTAATCATTTTCGCGCCGTCTGGTGTTGTGGTTGATATTGACACTGATCCGGGGACCGATCGAGCCAACCAGATTGATGTCCAGATTTTGGGCCAGCCTGAAATCCCGCGCAACCTCGACCCGTTTGACGTATTTCCCCTCCTGGAGGTTCTGGTCCACACTGTCAAATCCCCAGAGGGCCTCGATCTCCTGCTGTCCCCTGAGCACAAGCCTGACATCACTGCTGATATCCCAGCGCCAGCCACCATCCCGGCCCCCGGTCCTGTTGTCGATGATCTGCCGGTCTGTCTCACGGGCCTTTTCCCGAGCCAGACGCCAGCCCTGGAAAAGGTCATCCCTGTACCCGCTTCCGGTCTCACCGAAGGGGTCCTCAATCCGGGCAAGCAGCCTCTCGCGCAGCACGCGGATGCGCATGTTCCCGTCCAGCTCTTCAAGGAGAGCATCGGGACCAAAGAGGGAGAACCTGCCCGGTGCAGGATCAAGGGAAAAACCACGGTCCTCCATGCGGCGCACAAGGATGTCCAGCAGGCGGGTCTCACGCGCAAGGCTGCGGGTCGCATCGGCAATCCGGGCATCGAGCCCTTCGGGGAGCAAAAAATCCCCGGAAAAATCAGGGATGATATCTGCGCCAAGAGTGCCTGAACAGACGAGGAGACAAAAAAGCGCGGCTACACACCTGCGCCGTCTGTACCCCGGTCTGTCCGGCAATACCCGCATACCGTCTGAAGACCTCCCTGCTCTCCGGTGGAACCGGCGTTCCCCGTACATGGGATTACACCCACTTTTTCCCGCCAGTCAGCTGACTGTAGATGGTTTTTGCCAGGCCAAAGTCACCGTTACGGCTCATCCTGTCCGCATACTGATCGTAGAGCATATCCGTAAAAATTTCTTCCGCATGTCCGCCGTCGATAAACCCGGATTTGGCAACAGACTTGCGCATGACGGTCAGCATCTGTTTGACGAGGAGCCCCTCCATCTGCTGGCAGCTCTCCTTGAGCTTTTTGTCCTGGGCAGGGTCGCTGGCCAGGAGGCGGGCAAAGGGTGACGCACCGTTCTTTTGTTGTGAACTGCCGGCAGCCTTGAGCAGGGCCGGCGTCTCCCCGCCAGTCCGTGCAGCAAGCCTGGCCTGCTCTGTTATCCCGATCATACGCCCCCCTGCCTTACATCACAACGAGCCGCGCCTTGAGCGCACCCGATTTTTCGATTGCCTGAAGAATATTGATGATGTCGCTGGCCCGGGCCCCGATCTGGTTGAGCCCGTCCACCAGACTCTTGACGTCAGCCGACGACAGCATGAACGAGTTGCCGATTTTCGCATCGCTGTAATTCCCGACCGTGATCCTGATCCCGTTGTAGGCAACGGCCACCGTCCCGATACGGACGTTTTCGCCCATCACCACGGTCCCTGACTTTCCGTCAACGACCACCCGGGCCGGCGTATCACACTCGATCTCGATGGTTTCGAGAGTGGCGATAAACCCGACCGGATTATCCCTGAAATTCTCCGGGATTGTCACAAGAATACTGGTAGGGTCCTCAACCCGATAGACGAGACCGGCAAACTTTTTTGCCAGTGCCTTGCCGATGTTGTCCATCGTGGTAAAATCGCGGTCGTGGATACTGAGACGGACCGCATTGTTTTCATAAAACGTGGCCGGGACCGCCCGTTCGACCAGGGCACCCTTGGGTATTCCTCCCGAGGCCATTGTGGTCTCCGAAGTCCCGCTGACCAGGACCTGTCCCTGGGCGACAGCATAGACCGAGCCATTGGCGGCCTTGAGCGGCGTCTGGAGGAGGATTCCTCCTGCCAGGGAACGGGCATCCGCCAGGCTGGCAACGGTCACATCAATCCGGTCTCCCTCACGCGAAAAGGGATTGATCGTAGCCGTCACGATCACCACGGCACTGTTGGCCGCCTGCATCTCCTGCTCGCCAAACGTGACGCCAAGATTTCCCAGAAGCGTCCGGATGGTCTGCCGGGTCAGGGCCGAGCGGGGCGAATCACCCTTGCCCCCCAGCCCGACAACAAGCCCGTATCCGATCAGCTGGTTATCCCGCATCCCCCGGACCGTCGCGATGTCCTTGATCCGGGCACTGACCGCCGAGACAAGGGGGGCAGCCAGAAGCAGCACCAGACAGGAACCGATCACAAAAAGTCTACCCATCCGCATACACCTTCCCGCTTTCTTCCCTGATCATGGCGCGAAACTCGCGTGCCGTATGGGGATTGCGCAGCCGGATCACATCACCTGCCCGGCCATCCTCAAGGACCTCGGCCGGAGCCTCGATCAGTACCCCGCTGCGCCGCCAGACCACATCCACCCGCATTCCCCGGCGGACAATCAGCGGTCTTTCAAAAAGATCCTGCGTCAGGCGCGTCCCTCTTTTTATGTCGGCCAAAAGACGCCGCCCCTTGATCATTGCCGCTGTCACGTGAAGCGCCGGGTCACCAATGTCGTCCACCGGCTCAAGCCGCATATCCTCGGGCCCGGGGACTGTTCCCCCAAAGCAGTCCCGGGCAGCCACCAGCACCCGCCCCGGGACACGCAACTGCCCCCGGATCCCGATCGAGGCAAGATCGGTCCCATCGCGAACAAAGACGAGCCGGCCCTGCCAGGGCCCGCTTGTGACAGGCCCCTCCCCCGCTTCAAGCCGCATGCTGACGGCATTCCCCGCAAACTCCCGCGCAGCCGGAAGCAGCGCCAGGTCAAGTTCAAGGACCGCATCACTTCTGCGCCGCGCCAGCTCGCGCCGGACAAATCCGCTCATGTCCTCACGTCGCACAACCATGCTCGCCCGTCTGACCGTGACACTTGACCCGATCAGAAAAAACGGCTTGCCGGTGGCCTGACGGATGGCAGCTACCACCTCTCCGTAGCGGATAACCCGCTCAAGCTCCTCGCCCTCAAACCGGGCCACCACAACAGCGGACCACTCAGCGGCCCCGCCCGGTTCGGCGATATCTCCCAGGGTGATCCGTGCGCCTTCGATCCGGACAGACTCAAGAAGACGGATCTCAAGCGCATCAAGCCGCCCGCCGGCAAAAACCGCGATCATGAGTGCGAGAAAGAGCCGGGCCATAGCCTTACCTCTTGAGGGAGGTGGCCGTCCCGAGCATCGAATCCGAGGTCTGGATGGCCTTGGAGTTCATCTCGTAGGCACGCTGGGCAACGATCATGTTGACCATCTCCTCGACGACCTTGACGTTGGACATCTCAAGGAACCCCTGCTGGAGCTTGCCCATCCCGCGATATCCGGGACGGCCAGCAATGGCCGGACCGGAGGCCTCGGTTTCCTTGATCAGGTTTTCACCAATATTCTTGAGGCCGGCCGCGTTGACGAACCGGTAGAGTTCGATCCCCCGGCCGACCGGGATGTCCGTATCACTCCCGCCAACCTTGCAGGTCACCTGACCGTCCTGGGTAATGCTGATCGACTCGGGCAAAAAGCCCGTCGGAAAGATCAGGGGTGGTTCGAGGCGGTACCCGTTATGCGTCACCACCTGCCCGTTTGAATCAACCTTGAAGGCCCCGTCGCGGGTATAGCCGATGCTCCCGTCGTAAAGCTGGATCCTGAAAAACCCCTCACCCTCGAGGGCGATGTCAAGCTTGTTTCCGGTGTTCTGCAGCGAGCCCTGACTGTACATCTTCTGGGTCGCGGCGACCTTGACACCGTGTCCGACCTGGATTCCGGTGGGGACCTGGGTATCCAGTGAGGACGGGGTCCCGGCCAGACGTTCCTTTTGGTACAAAAGATCCTCGAAGTCCGCACGTCCTTTTTTAAACCCGGTCGTATTGACGTTGGAGAGGTTGTGCGAAATGGTGTCGATGTTGAACTGCTGCGCATGCATCCCGGATGCGGCAGTCCAGAGTGAACGCATCATGTGCGGCTCCTTGACTCTGCAGGCATATCCATGCCCGGTGGTATTCCCCCGGCAGTCAGCCGGGGGATCGTACTGCGCGGCCTCTCCGCTCAAGGAGTCCAGCCGCCATCACTACCCGCTTCCTACAGGCGTGCCACGTCGTTAACCAGGCGCTGCAGAAGCTGATCGTGAGACTGAATCGATTTGTGACTGGCCTCGTATGAGCGCTGGACCTCGATCATGCGCACCATCTCGGCCACAGCGTTGACGTTTGAGGCCTCGAGAAACCCCTGCTGGATCTTGGGCCGTTCGTCTGTCATGTCGACAGCGGGTCCCGAATACTTCGTCTCCTTGTACAGCGAGTCCCCCTGCTTGTCGAGATAACGCAGGTTGTCGAAGTTGACCACACGCAGCCGGTCCAGTTTTTCGGTCCGCTTCCATTCGTTCTGGTCGTCATTGGTCAGCCGCTCACGCTCGCCCTGTTCATCCATGTTGACAATCACGTTGCCGTCCTGGTCAATCTGGAAGTTGAACTCCTTGAGCACAAGCGGACCCTTTTCGCCAAGCACCTTGTAGCCTTCCTTGGTGACCAAAAAGCCCTCGCGGTCAATCAAAAACGATCCGTTGCGCGTGTAGCGTTCACCGGCCGGCGTGTCGATGACGAAAAAACCCTTGCCGTCAATGGCCAGATCGAAGCGGTTGCCCGTCTGCTTGAGGGCACCCTGCTCGTGTCTGGTAAAGGCCTCGTTCATCTCGACCCCGGTCCCGATCTTGCCCACAATCGGTGCCACGTCGTACGAACCGATGGGAAGCTTGACCACTCCGTCATCGTTCATCCGGCTGATGAGCATTTCGGGAAAAGCCTTGAAGATGGCCGTATCGTATTTGTAGCCCGTCTTGTCGACATTGGCCAGATTGTTCGAAACCGTATCCATCCGGTGCATCTCGGCAATCATGGCCGCCGCGCCCGTGTAGATTCCCCGTACCATGCCGGTTCTCCTTTCTTGCGGAACAGTCTCCGCTGTATCTGGTACCGTCCCGAGCGGGACGGGCAAGCACTACTGCTGATCCCTGACCCGGGTAATCCGCGCCCCAAGCGCTGTCAGCTTGTCCTCAAGCCTCTCGTATCCCCGGTCGACATGATAGATCCGCCGGACCAGGCTGGTTCCCTCGGCCGCGAGGGCCGCCACCACAAGGGCCGCACCGGCTCTGAGATCCGAGGCCATTACCGGTGCCCCCTCGAGCCGGGAAACCCCGCGGACTATAGCGGTATGCTCCTCGAGCTTGATGTCCGCTCCCATCCGGTTGAGCTCAGCCACATGGATAAAGCGCTCGGGATAGATCTTTTCGGTAATCACCGAGGTTCCTTGTGCATGGGCCAGGACCGCCATCATCTGGGCCTGCATGTCCGTCGGATACCCGGGATAGGGCAGCGTCTCGAAATCAACCGGGCGGACATTCCCCGCAGCCTGCAGCCGAATCCCTTCAGGGCTTGACGTCACCGTCATGCCGGCACGCCCGAAGACGTCAAGCACGATCCCGAGATGGGACGAATCAGCCCCGCGGACAAAAACATCACCCCCGGTGCAGGCCGCTGCCGCAAGCAGGGTTCCCGCCTCAATCCGGTCCGGAATAACCCGGTAACGGCAGCCATGCAGGCGGGGAACTCCGGTGATCGTCAGGGTGGTCGTCCCGATGCCTTCAATTTTTGCGCCCATGGCCACAAGAAAATGGCAGGCGTCCACCACTTCGGGTTCAATCGCAGCGGACTGGATAACCGTGACCCCGTCGGCCAGGGCAGCCGCCATCATCACATTGTCCGTGGCAAGCACGGAGGATCCGGCCGAACCGGCCAGGTACATCGTGGTCCCCTTGAGCCTGGGGGAGCGGGCGTGGACATAGCCATGGGTGATCTCGATCTCCGCCCCCAGCGCGGCCAGCCCCTTGAGGTGCAGGTCGATCGGACGAGCACCGATGGCACACCCCCCGGGGAATGAGACCCGGGCTTCGCCCTCTTTCGCAAGCAGCGGGCCGAGTACAGAAATTGAAGCCCGCATGGTGCTGACCAGTTCGTAAGGAGCCTCGGTTGAGGTCACCCGTCCCGCATGAACAACGACGTCTCCTCCGCGCCGCTCGACCGTACGCCCGAGCATTTCGAGCAGGCGAAGCATGGTGCGGATATCCCGCAAATCGGGAACATTTTCGATAATACACTCATCATCCGTCAGCAGGCAGCCAGCCAGAATGGGCAAGGATGAATTTTTTGAGCCGGCTGCGGCTGTCTCACCCGAAATCCGCACCGGCCCCTCGATACTGAATGCGTCCATACGCTCTGTCGTACCCCGTGTTTCCTGAGTCTGCCTTGTTAGCATCGGCTCAGCGGGAAAAAACTTGATGACTCCCGGACATTCGGGGCGCAGTGCTCAGGAAATGGTTTCATGTAGCGAGATCCTATCGCCCGATCGATTCAGGATCAACGGTACTCCCGTCAAATTCACCTGTGCGTCATCCCCCTTGCCTCACGCTGTCACTCGGGTGTATGGTTTTCCTGCCACAGTACAATGAGAGAAATCAAGGGAGGTTGAGTCCATGAGCAGTGCCACACCCATTACAGATGCCGCGTTTGATGACGAGGTCATCAAATCTTCAGTCCCTGTCCTTGTCGATTTCTGGGCACCCTGGTGCGGGCCCTGCCGGATGGTCGGCCCTGTCGTCGACGAGATTGCCGCCGAGCGGGCCGGAAAACTCAAGGTCTGCAAGATGAATGTGGATGAAGAGCAGGAGACAGCCGGGAAATTCCAGGTCATGAGCATTCCCACCCTGATCCTCTTCAAGGGCGGAGAGGTTGTCGCACGCATCGTCGGAGCCCAGGCCAAGGACAAGCTCCTCTCGCAGATCGACCCGCTCCTGTAGTATCCATAAAAAGCGGTCAAAAACGCCTCCGGGGTGTCGACAATTGAGATACCGGAGGTGTTTCATGTTTCGCCTGACCCTGTTTCTGCTGCTTGCAACCGCTCTCCCCGGGCTGGCCGCTACCAACGGACGACCGTCCGTACCCGCTACCGCCACCATCACCAACACGCCTGCCACCAACAGGGCTGCGACAAATGCGCAGGCCACCAATCGCTCCCCCGCAGGTGGGGCTTCTGTTCCCAAAAAAGCCGACCTTGAGTACTGGCAGGAGACCATGCTCTACGGAACCGAGCAGCAGAAGGAATCCGTCCTGAAGGCCATGCAGACGGTCCGGATCAGGCAGGTGGACGAGATCCTCCTTGAGGCACTGGCCAGCGAACCGGAGGGGCCCATCCAGCTCAAGCTGGTCCAGATGCTGTATGACCGGAAAATTCCCGGTGCCCTCGGCCCCCTGGTCCGGACCCTGACCAATGCCCGCGAGGCTGACACGATCGGGCCCGCCATCGCAGCCCTGGCACGGTTCAAGGATGCGGCGATCCTGCCCCACATTGTGCAGCACCTGACCAACGAGACCCTTGCGGTGCAGCAGGCGGCTGTCCGGGCCATCGGAGAAATCGGCGATCAGGGTCCGGCCAAACGCCTGCTGGAGATGCTGGACAGCCTGCCAGCCGCAAGCGAGCTGCGCTACGACCTCGTCAACGCCCTGGGCCAGATGAAATACGGGCCCGCGTTTGAGAGCCTGCGCACGATCGCCCTCAACAGCGGCAATCCCCGCTATCTCAGGGCCTTCGCCATCACGGCCCTCGGTTCGATCGGGAACCGCAAAATCGTACCGGACTTTATCAAGCTGTTAGGGGAAGAAAAGGTCCCCGATATCAAGGTGCGAATCATCGCCGCCCTCGGGGAGATGCCCGGGAGCGAGTCCGTCAACGCCATCCGGCTGGCCATGAATGACGGTGACGAGCGGATCAGGGCGACAGCCGTCAAGGCAGCCGCCGGCTCGAAGGACAAGGCCTTTGTCCGGCCCCTGCTCTACAAATTCCGCTATGATTCCGAAGCACGGGTGATGCTCGCCGCTGCCGAGGCCCTGCAGGAGCTGGGGCACAGCGAACTCCCCGCCCTGATACTTGCAAAATTCGAGACAACCCGGGATGTCAATGTCATGTCCCGCTTCATCGCGATCCTGAAAAAATGCCCGCCCCAGAAGCAGGCCATCAGCATGCTGCGGAAGAAGCAAAAGGAAAACCAGTATTCAAAAGTCAAGGACGAGATCGAGGACCTGCTGACAGCCTGGGGTGACGCCAGCAAAGCTGGCAAGGCTGCCGCCGAAAAAAAAGACAAGCCCGCAACTGGTGCAACCGAAAAAAAGCCCGCCGAAACACCTGAAAAAAAACCGGGCGAGGGCAAGGATGCTTCCCGCTGGGGCGACCGGATCTACCTGACCGAATAAGGACCAGCCTACTCTGGCAGGCGAATCCACTCAGGCTCGCCGGCCAGGGGACTCGCCAAAAACCAGGGGGTCGGATCAACGCAGCGGTTGCCAACCCGCATCTCGTAATGCAGGTGCGGCCCGGTCGAAAGCCCCGTGGTCCCGACCCGGCCCACGACCTCGCCCGCCGGAAGGTATGCGTTTGAGCTGGCCACAACCCGCGAGAGGTGCATGAAGGTCGAAAAGACACCCTCCCCGTGGTCAAGGATCACCAGCCCGCCATGCACAGCCGTCTCGTGGGCAAAGGCCACCCGTCCGGCCTGGGGTGCCGTGACATCCACTCCCTCGGGTGAGGCAAAATCGATCCCCCGGTGTGCCCGGCCATTGGTCGAGGTCAGGTAGCGCACAACCCCATATGGCGAGCTGACACTGTCGTAGCGGGCGATGGGGACAAGCAGCGCATCCCGCCATTCGCCCTCCCTCTTCCCGCTTGTGCGATACACCCGTTGCAGACGCCAGTACTCCCGCTCAGGCTTTCCGCCGGACATGATCTCCTTTTTCTTGTCCAGCCAGCGCTGCCACCAGTCCGGCGGGGCTGGCGGATAGGCCGAACGGGGAAAGGGCCGGGCCCGCCGGGCCAGGAGGCGCACACCCTCACGGTCTGGCGAAAATTTTTGGACCGGCAGGCGCCAGGAGCGCATGTACCAGGCACCGTCCTTGCCGTGTACCCAGAGGGCAAGCCGGGTCATCCCTTCGGGGAGCATGCAGTCCAGACCGGCCTGGGCGGTGTACTGTCCGGCCCCCGCAGCGGGTACCAGGACAAGTGAAGCATCGGCCAGCATCCCGCCCACCCGGGCAAGGGTGTTTGTGGAGTGCAGCTGTATCCTGAGACGCAGCACACCCCCCGCCCTGAGATTGGTCGAGCCGGCAGCCAGGTCAAAGCGCAGATCGCGGCAGGGATCGTCATCATCCCGATTATCCGTTACAAGCCAGGCCCGCCCCTCATCAAGCCGCCACCAGTCAGTCCGTTGTTTGTACAGGCGAATATCCGCGGAATGGGCTTCCTGTGTCACTGCACTCTGCGGCAGGCCGGGGGCCTCGACCACAAGCAGCCCCCTGTCAAGAATGGAGAGGACGATCCTGGCACCCGGAGCAAGCAGGACACGACAGTCCGCATCCTGCGTCATCCCCGGCTCGGGCCGGACAGAGAGGGGTCGCCCGGTCTTCAGGTCCCTGCCATAGAGGACCACCTCCCCCGCAACCGATTCGACACGGACGAACTCGGTCTGCCGGGCAAGATAGAGCCAGAGCGCGCCCAGAGCGGCCAGAAGGACTGCGCTGGAAGCCAATACCGCCCGGGCACGAGCCCGGGCGGATGTCTGGTTGGAAGCAGTCATGTTGTCTTACTTGCTTGCAATCCCGTGTTTTTTGCAGATTTTTTCGTAATAATCGATCACCCCGCGGACGTAATTCCTCTTTTGCACATAACTCCCCGGGAAGAAGCTGCGCTTGAATCCGTAGACGATGATATTGCGCAGCGTTGAGGAAGAAATCTCGAAGTTTTTGATGGCCAGCTCGATCTCGTCACTGACCGTCGTCTGCGAAACGAGCCGGTTGTCGGTACAGAGGGTGACCGAAAGATTGTGCTTGAGCATATCCCGCAGTGAATGCTTGCTGATGTCCACCAGCCCGGGATTGGTCTGGCGGTTGGAGGTCAGGCAGACCTCAATCGTGATCCGGCGGTCGGCAATATACTCCGACAGCTTTTTGAGATAGGCTTCCTTGTCCGTGATTTCGGGATTGGTCAGCGCTTCCTTGCTGAAAAGGAGATAGCCATGCCCGATCCGGTCGGCATGCAGGGCTGTAATGGCCTGGAAAATGCTTTCGGCACCATAGGCCTCGCCGGCATGAACCGTCTTTTTCATGAAGTTGCGGTGTGCGTAGTGGAAGGCTTCCATGTGGTCAATCGCGGGATAGCCATGCTCGGCCCCGGCCAGGTCAAACCCGACGATCGGGTACCCCTTGCGGTCACGGATGTCGATGGCTGCCCGGGCCAGCTGGAGTGATGCCTGGGCAAAAATCTCCTTGCGCGGAGACCAGGACAGGGCATCCATGATTTTTTTGTAATAAGGAGATGACTCACCCATAAACATGCGCAGGTTGCAAACAATGATCCCGTATTCGAAATCGGGCATGTCTGCGTCTTTCTTGTTTTTGTTGATCTCCTTTTTGGCACGCTCAAGACCTCGGTTGACACTCGAGATGACCGTCTCGATGTCCATCTGGTCATTGACGTGCAACTGGGGAGCAAAGCGGACCTCAACGTAATAGACCCCCTCAGCCGCATTATCGAGGGCAAACTCGTATGAAACCCGTTCGAGGCTATCCGGATCCTGCATCACCGCACAGGTATAGGCAAACCCCTGCAGGTACTCGGGCAGGTCCTTGTAGGCCTTCTTGAAGACGGTGTCCATCAGCCCCTCCGGTGTATATGAAGGAAGGGAAACATTCTGCTCCTTGGCCAGATCAATCAGGGTCGCAAGCCTGAGCGAACCATCAAGATGAACGTGAAGATCCGTCTTGGGGATCTCGCGGATAAATTCATTGCTGAACACGGGAATACCTCTCTTTGCACGTGGTTGTCGTCACTGTATTGTCCACAAGTCTATCAGAATACTCTCCGTCAAGCAACTACCGAGATTACTGCGGGATGTCCCCGGCATGACCGCTCTCTGCGAGCAGGGACAGGCTGGGCATGTCGCCGGGACCATCCGGCACCATGCATCTCTCTGCACTGCTGCCCGTCAATGGGCCAGGCGCACTCAGCCGGTTTTGGACCGGATCCCCTTGCGCCGGCACTCAATGGCCGCCATGATCCGCAGGAGGAGTGAGCGCGGGACCAGTCGCGGAATCTGCGCAAAGAGCCAGTGCCGAAACGCGGGAACAACCACCGGGGCGTTTCTGTCGAGAGCACGCAGACTGATTTTCGCCACCCGCAGGGGTGAAATCAGGGGATACAGCCAGCCCGGCACCCTGGGCTTGCCATGCTTGAAAAAATTGGTGTCGGTGATCCCTGGACAAACCGCCGTCACCGAAACACCGCACCCCCCGAGTTCGACATGCATGGCCTCGGAGAGCGAAAGCACAAAGGCCTTTGAGGCACCATAAAGGGCTGCCCAGGGCATGGCCTGAAACGAGGCGGTCGAGGCCACGTTGAGAATCCAGCCCCGCCTGCGCCCGGCCATGTCCGCAGCAAAAAGCGTGGCCAGTTCAAGAACAGATGCACAGTTGAGGGTGACAAGCTCCCGCACATCTTCAAGCCTGTGCAGATGCTGGGGTTCAGCCTTGAGGCCGATTCCCGCGTTGTTGACCAGGATATCAACCTCGTATCCGGCCCTGATGCAAGCCCGATACAGTTTTTCACCTGCGGCTGGACGTGAAAGATCCTGGATCACAACCCGGACCTCGACCCCATACCGGTCCCTGATCTCGCGGGAAAGCGTCAGCAAAGCCCGTCTGTTCCGGCCAGACAGAAGACAAGCCACCCCCCGGGCAGCCAGCTCCCAGGCAATGGCCCGCCCGATACCTGATGAGGCACCAGTGACAAGAGCCAGCGCCCCCCGTGGAATTGGTGACTTCACCTGCCCTCCTCCGATACCGGGAAGCGGATCACAAAGCGCGCCCCCGCACCGCTTTCTGCAACTGAAAAAGAACCCTCGATCTGACGGACAAGTATGTCCACCAGCCGCAGGCCAAAACCACCCGTCCGGCCGGGAGCAAAGCCTTCAGGCAGACCGATGCCGTTATCGGCAATCACGAGGACAGCCTGCGTTCCCTCACGACTGGCGGTCACAAGGATCTCTCCCTCTCTTTTTCCGGCAAATGCATATTTCATGCAGTTTGTGATCAGCTCATTGACAATGATCCCAATGGCAAACAGCTTGCGGGTATCTATCACAAACGATGCAATATCCTTGCGGACGCTCACCGGAACCCGCAGGGAAAACATGTCAACGATGTCATCGACAAGATGGCCAAGATACTCGTCGATGGCCACACTGACAAACCCTTCCGAACGATAGAGCCTGTCGTAGAGCACAGCCATGCTCTGGACACGGCTCTTCGCGTCGTTGAGGGCATCAATGGCTGCCTGTTCCCTCAGCGAACTGGCCTGGAGCGAGAGCAGGTTTACGATTGTTCCCATATTGTTCTTGACCCGGTGATGCACCTCGCGCAGCAAGAGCTCCTTTTCGGCAAGGAGGCGGTGAATCTCGGCTTCGGCTGTTTTTTGTGCATCCACATCAATCAGGGTGCCCTCAATCACATTTCGCTCACGATCCAGCCGGGCACTGAACTGGACCCAGAAAACACGCCCGGTCATGATGTTGCGCATCCGCAAAACGCGATCACTGATATACCCGTCCTGCCGGATCGCGGCAAGGACCGTCTCCCTGTCAGCAGGATCGACATAGTGCGCCATGGCTGTACACCCGACGGCCTTTTCGACCGTCTCAAGCCCGAGAAGATCACAAAACCGCTGGTTGCAGGCAACCAGTCCGCTACTGGCGCAATCCGTCTCAAAAAGTCCGACCTGGGCATAGTGATACAGATTCTGGTACTTTTGGCCGATCTCCCGCGCATGGCATGTTGCATCAAACAGCTTGCAGGCCATCTCGATTGAGGAGAGGAGGACAAAATCGCCCGAATTCTTGATGACATACCCGTAGCGGGTTATCTCACGGACCTTCTCGACATACTCCTTGCGGGAATGTGCTGTCAGGAAGATAACAGGCACCTCTCGCTGTGCCAGGATCTGCCGTGCTGCCTCGGTTCCGTCGATATCGCCTTCACCCAGCTCTATATCCATCAAAACCAGACCGATCTCGGGATTTGAAATGGCAAGCTGCACCGCCTCACAGCCGCTCCCTGTTCCCAAAACCCTGTATCCGGCACCACGAAGCACCTTCATTCCTGCACGCAACATAAGATCGGAATCCTCGACGTACAGGATAAGCCTTGCCGACCCGGCACCACACCCCTGTTCATGCATGTTGTGTTCCCGCCTGGTCCATCGCACGCAGGACATTTGCAAGATCGTCCACCTCGACCGGCTTGGGCAAAAATGCCATCGGTTTGACGGACAAGGCCGCATCGCGGGTCGTCTGATCCGTATTGGCACTCAAAAATATCACCCGTGCGCCCGGCTGCTGGCGCACCAGGGATTTAGCCAATTCGATACCGTTTTTTGATCCGTTGATCTGGATATCCATAAATACCAGATCCGGGTATTCCCGGCTGAAAAGCACCTCGGCATCATCGCTGTTGTCTATTGTGGCCAGCACCGTGCAGCCCAGCCGCTCAAGCATCCGCGAAAGCATCATCGCGATAATGCCCTCATCTTCAACAACAAGCACCCGATATGCCATTTCGAACCCGCCTTGTCGCCAAAAACTGTATCATACCGCAGGCTCTGTGTAAAGCCGGGTGAGGGGTATTTGGGATGGAAGGTCTGGCACCTGACTGCCTCACGCCGCGGGAAAGGCAAGCGTAAACACCGTCCCCCGCCCCGGCTCGC